>JANLVM010000356.1:0-12179 GCA_031364015.1 Gemmatimonadaceae bacterium | reverse complement strand
AGGCAGTTGCATCGCGGCGCCCGATGGCTCGTGGTTGATTGCGCCGATCGCCAGCGAAGAACGCGTGATGGTCGCCACCATCGAACATCAGCGCGTGCGGGAAGAACGCCAGAACTTCGATCCGGCGGGCCACTACGGGCGCCCGGACGTGTTTCAACTCACGGTGAATCGTGAACGGCAATCGATCGTACGGTTGGTAGACTAACCGTCGCGGACTCGCCGCGACGACGCGTCAGACGCTCTCAGACGGACACTCCCATGCGCGTTCGACCGCACGCAGTTCGTTGGCAACTCCTTGTCGCGACCGCGCTGGTGGTGTTGGCATCGGACACCTCAACGGCACAAGGCGGTGGAGGGGGCACAGTTCCGGCGGAGATCACGAAGGCGCAGGCCGCGCTGCGTGCTGGTCAGCCCGACAGCGCCGTCGCGACGCTGGAGGAGTACTTTCGCCGACAACCGCAAGCGACCTTGGGCCGACTTGTGCTCGGGAACGCCTATCGGCAACAGGGCAATCTCGACAAGGCCCTCGCGACGTTCGTCGCCGTTGTGCAACCGCCACCGCAGCGCATGCAGGCCCGGTTCAATGCGGCGTCGATTTATGCGATACGTGGCAACTCCGATAGCGCGCTCTCGCTGCTCGGTGGCCTCAAGTCCACCGGCGCGTTCGACATGGACCTCGCGTTAACCGCTCCAGACTTCGAGGCACTGCGGCGCGATACGCGGTTCGCGTCGACGATGTTTCGGCCCACTGACTTTACCGCGCCGTTCGTCGAGCGGGTGCGGGTGATTCATGAATTCCAGGGCGAAGCCAAGGGCGACCAGTTCAGCTGGATCGCTCGCGGCATCGGTGACGTCGACGGTGACAAGATCTCCGACATTGTCACCTCGGCGCCGACGTACGGCGCGAATGCGCAGCCGACCGGTCGTGGACGTGTGTACGCATACTCGGGGCGCACGGGAAAGCTGTTGTGGATGCAGACGGGCTCTGCCGGTTCAAATCTCGGTATCGGGCTTGAAGGCGCCGGCGATGTGAACGGCGACGGCGTCGGAGACGTGATCGCGGGAGCGCCCGGTGACAATCGCGCGTACGTCTACTCAGGGCGCGATGGTCGTGTGCTGCACGCGCTTGCGGGGACTGAACCCACTGAAGGCTTTGGGCGCAGCGCATCGAGTGCCGGAGACGTGAATGGCGACGGGCACGCCGATGTCATGGTCGGTGCGCCGAGCAGCAATGCCAAGGCCGTCGGCGCAGGTCGCGTGTACGTCTACTCCGGCAAGGACGGTACGCTGCTGTTCACGCTCGATGGTGCGAATGTGGGAGAGGCGTTCGGTAGCATTGTCGCCGGCGCCAAGACTGGCCGCGGCACGCCACTGGTAGTTGGTGCTCCGGGTGCTGGAACTGCCCGCGCGGGTGGTTCGGCACCCGGTCGGGTGTACGTGTACAATGCCGCCACGCGCAGTGTGAAGTTCAGCATCGATGCCGACGAAACCGGCGGTGCGCTTGGCGCCATGTTCACATCACTGGTTGGTGACGTAGATGGCGACGGCACACTCGATGTGTACGCGGCCGATTTTTCTGACGCCGCAAAGGGACCATCGACCGGGCGAGTGTACGTGCGCTCTGGATCGGACGGCCGTCCGTTCTTTTCGTTGACCGGTGAGCACGCCGGTGACGGGTTTGGCATTGGGTCGGCCGACGTCGGCGATGTGAATCGCGATGGCTACGCCGATCTCATCATTGGTGCGTGGCAGTATTCTCGCGTCGCGCAATCGGGTGGGAAAGTGTATCTGTACTCCGGCAAGGACGGCACGGTCATGCGAACCATTACTGGGCGCATTCCCGGTGAGACGCTGGGCTTCGACGCCACCGGCATCGGCGATGTGAATGGGGATGGCGTCATCGACCTGTTGATCACGTCGTCGTGGAGCAACGTGAAGGGGTTTCGCAGTGGCCGAATGTGGGTGATCTCGGGGAAGTAGCGACGTCTACGCGCGCCGCGCTCGCATACGAGTAATCCGCATCAGCACGGCTACTTCCAAATGCAGATTTCCTCAAGCGGCTTGCGGATGATGTCCGGTACCTTCGCATCCACTGCGGGATATCCTACTGGCATGACGAGCATCGCTTTCTCGTTCGCCGGCCGACCCAGGAGTTCGGCGAGAAACGCCATCGGATTGGGCGTATGCGTCAGTGTGACGAGCCCCATCTTGTGCACGGCCGCGATAAACAGACCCGCGGCGATGCCACACGACTCCTGTGTGTAGTAATAGGTTCGCTTGCTCCCGTCGGGCAGCAAGCCGTACGACTGGCGAAAGAGCACCACGAGCCATGCCGCGTCCACGAGGTGCGGCTTGTGCTTGTCGGTTCCCAGTGGCGCGAGTGCGTCCAGCCACTCCGCCGTCGCCCGACCGTTATAAAACTCGTGCTCCTCTTCCTCGGCGGCGCGACGAATTTCCGCCTTGAGCTCGGGGCTGGATACCGCGACGAACGTCCACGGCTGCTGATGCGCACCACTTGGCGCGGTTCCCGCCGTGCGAATGGCATACTCAATCAACTGACGCGGCACTGGCTCGCTGGAAAAGTGCCGAGTGGTCCGACGGAGGTTCATGCGCTCGTAGAAGGCACGCGCACGCGCCTGTGACTCGTCGAGTGACATACGCTCGAACTCCAGCGGCACGAAGGGATGCTCAGCCATGACGATGTTCCTGCAGTGGAAGGGGACGTGCGCTGACGTTTCCGGGCGACCACCATTACACGTACCCGATGCCGATGCATGCGTCGACTCGGATCGCCGCTATGCCGTCGCTGGTATTGGCTTGGAGCGTCGCGATGTATTCGCGGCCAACGGTGGCCGTGCGCTCGGGTCCAAGTTGCTTGAACACGTATGCAAGGTGTGGCACCGACTTGGTGAAGTTTGACCAGAACGTGTCGGGAGATTCCACGCGAAGCGTTCTCGTCGACACGGTAATCTCGACACGATGAAACCCGGCCAGCTGCATGTGATCGCGTAACGCCGGCGCCCCAGCCAGACGCGCCCAGACCGATCGAGGGGCGGGCGGCTCAAACTCCGGCACGACGGTGGTGATGGCCCGCATGACCCCGGTCAGAATCTCGAGTTTTGCCGGGTCGCTCCAGCAGACGATTGCCGTCCGACCACCGGGGCGCAGCACCCGTCGCAGTTCGGCCATGCCTTGAGCAATATCCGTGAAATATGTGAGACCGAAAACCGACGCGCTCGCATCGAACGACTGGTCGGACACGTCAAGCGACTCGCCATGCATGACTTCGGCCGTAATGTTCGACAGTCGTCGCTCCGCGATACGCTCGCGAATTCTGGCCACCATGCCTGGTGCGAAGTCGGTAGCAACCACCAAGGCTCCGGCGCGGACCGCCAGCAAGCTGAACGCTCCCGTGCCCGCCCCCACATCGATCACCCGATCACCGCGTGTCAACCTCAGCAATTCGAGCGCGTGAGCGGCGAATTGGCTGCTCAAGCTCTCAAATGACTGCTCGTACGCGGACGCGATGGCACTCCAATTCTCCGGGACTTGGTCGGGGCTCGGCGTCGTCATGCGGTCACTCGTGTATCCGTTCTGGACAGTGGAGATGGGGTTGGCTCATGGGAAAATGTTGAGACCACTTGCCAACGCTGTCAAGCGATTGTGTCGCGCCATGCCGAGGGAGCTTTCTGCGGCACGTGGGGTGTTAGATTTACCAGAGGGCTCCTCGTCGCGTCCGGTTTCGGCGCGGCGGTGAGGTCACGGGGGCGATTGCCGCCGGTGCGGGTCTACGTTCTTAATTTGGAGAATTCTTATGCTTATGACGCTCGCAATCGTTCTCATCGTGCTATGGCTGCTGGGTATGGTGAGCGCATACACGATGGGTGGGCTCATCCACGTATTGCTGGTGGTGGCAGTCGTCGTGATCCTGGTGCGGGTCATTCAGGGCCGAAAACTTATTTGAACGTCACGGTCCACGTTCACCGTCGCGGCTGCGGTCGCGCCGCTCAGCGATTTGCGATTCTCTGTAATGCCGATCGCGGTCGCGCGGCGCAGCGATGATTGGGCGTAGCGACCGCGCGCGCGCGGAGGCGTCTGAAGCGCTATTGGTTGGGCCGCTGCGAGGTGATCTGCTTGGCGCGGATCACCTCGCAGCGCGCGCGCGCGCCGTGGCGCGTGGGCAGCGCCTGGTCGTTGGTCGCGCCCCGTTGCGACCGGCGCGATTACTCGCGCGACTTGCTGACACGCGTCGTGTCCTGGAAGAGGCGCAGGAGCGCTTGCTCAACGCCTCGGCCAATGACGTCGATGCCGGCCCTGCTGCGGAGTGGTTGCTCGACAATTATCATGTGGTCCAGGAACACCTGCAGGAGGTGCGCGAAAGTCTGCCGCGCGGATACTATCGCGAACTTCCGGAGTTACTGAGCGGTCCGCTCACCGGCTATCCGCGCGTGTACGAGATGGCGATCACGCTCATCTCGCACACCGAGGCGCGCATCGATCTGGAAAACGTCGACTTGTTCGTCGACTCGTTCCAGACCGTCACGCCCTTGTCCATCGGTGAGCTGTGGGCCACACCGGCCATGCTGCGCATCGGACTCATCGAGAGCGTGCGTCGGATGACCCTGCGCACGCTCCAGCGTCTCGACGAGCGCGAGCTCGCCTCCCACTGGGCCGATCGCATTCTTGACGCCGGGGCGCGGGGCGGGGCCCCACTTCGACACGCGTTGCGCGAGTTCGCCGAGACCGATCACGATTTGACGGCACACTTCGTCTCACGACTGTTGCAGCTGCTGCGGCAAACGGAGGGCGCTTCACCCTCGCTGATCTGGTTGGAGCATTGGATTCGCGAGGCGGGCACAAATCCAGACGAGGCCGTCGCGGAGTCGGCGCAACATCTGGCCCTCACGCAGATCATGATGGCCAACAGCATCACCAGTCTTCGCAACATTGGTCGACGGGACTGGCGCAAATTCGTCGAGCATCAAAGCGCGATGGAGTCGATTCTCCGGGAGGATCCGTCGGGCTTCTATTCGCTGATGACCTTCGCGACGCGCGACCGGTATCGTCACACGGTGGAACGGATCGCGAAACGGACCAGACATCGGGAAACGTCGGTGGCGCAGTGGGCCGTCGATCTTGCGCGGGCGCATGTGGACAAGTCGTCGGTGCTACCGAACGCTCCCGATGCGCATGTCGGGTTTTATCTCGTTGATGATGGACTGTCCCAACTCGAGCGGATGGCGGGCTACTCGCGCACGTTCCGCGAGCGGGTCGAGCACGCGGTGCGGGCGCATCCGAACATCGTGTTTCTCGGTGGCTTGACCTGCTGCACGCTGCTGGCCGTGCTGTTCGTGATGATGTTGGTGGCGTCCGACGACCGCAACATGCTCTGGATGGTATTGCTGTTTGCGTTCCTGCCAGCGCTGGACATCGCGGTGAGCGTGTTCAATCAACTGGCCACAGCAGCGCTGCCGCCCAAAGTACTGCCACAGATGGATCTGCATGAGCATGGCGTGGCAGCGGTGTATCGCACGGCGGTGGTCATTCCAACGCTGTTCGGCAGTGTTGAGGATGTCGGCGAGGCGTTGGAGAATCTGGAGGTGCAGTACCTCGCCAACCGCGAACCACACCTGCACTTCGCGGTGCTGAGTGACTTCACGGATGCGCCGGCCGAAACGCAACCGGACGATGACGCGATCATCACCGCAGCGCTCGACGGGGTGCGCGCGCTGAACGATCGGCACGCGAAGGGACAGCCGGAAGCGCTTCACCTGTTTCACCGACCCCGCCGATGGAACGCCGCGCAGCGCGTGTGGATGGGCTGGGAGCGCAAGCGCGGCAAACTGTCGGACTTCAATCGGTTGCTGCGCGGACGCGGCACGGACGCGTTCTCGACCGTGAGTAGCGACCCGTCCGTTTTCTTGAACGTCAAGTACGTCATTACGCTGGATGCCGATACGGTCTTGCCGCCCGATGCCGCACCGTCGCTGGTGGGCGCGATGGCGCATCCGCTCAATCGTGCGGTCTACGATCCAACCGAAGCGCGGATTTCTCGCGGGTATGGCATGCTGCAGCCGCGCGTTGGCGTGTCGTTGCCCAGTGCGCATCATTCGCGCTTCGCCGCCATCGCCTCGGGGCACCCCGGCGTCGACCCGTACGTTACGGCCGCTTCGGATCTCTATCAGGATCTGTACGGTGAAGGGAGCTTCACCGGCAAGGGCATTTACGATGTGGACGCGTTCGAACTGGCCACCCTCGGACGCTTCCCCGAGAACACGCTGCTCTCGCACGACTTGCTGGAAGGCAATTACGCGCGAGCGGGACTGGTGACCGATGTGATGGTGTACGATGACGCACCCTCCACGTACGTCGGTCATGCCACGCGCAAGCATCGGTGGATTCGCGGAGACTGGCAATTACTCCCGTGGCTGCACCGCACGGTCCCGGGCCCTGATGGCCCCGAGCGCAATCGGCTGTCGATGATTTCGCGCTGGAAGATCGTGGACAACTTGCGGCGCAGCTCGGTTGAACTTACGCAACTCCTGTTCCTCATCGCCGGCTGGACCATCCTTCCCGGATCGGTGGTGCATTGGACGTTGCTCGGGCTCGGCGCCATCATCGCGCCATGGGCGAGCGTGTTGGCGCGGGCGATCGTGCAGCCACCGCTCGATAAATCCTGGCGCACGTACTACGCCGCAGTCGGACAGGACGCGATCGTGAGCGCGCAGCAAGCCCTGCTCGCGCTGATCTTTCTGCCGCACCAGGCGTGGGTGTCCGTTGACGCGATCATGCGGACGCTGTACCGCGTCTTCGTCTCCAGGCGAAAACTCCTGGAGTGGCAATCGGCGTCGTTCGTGGAGCGATTCGCCAGCACGCACATGGATAGTTGGCGGACCCTTCATGCCACTACGTGGTTGGTGGCGGTCGGCGTCGTGACATGGTCCGTCCTCGGGGTGCGTGGACATTTGGCGCTCGGCCTTCCGCTGCGCGATCTCGTACCATCGGCACTCGCCGTGTGGAGCATTGCACTGCTCTGGCTCGCCGCGCCACGGTTTGCCGTCGTGTGGAGCCGACGCGACGCGCCGACGCGCACACCGTTGTCGACCGCCGAACGCGCGACGGCCAGGCGATATGCCGCGGCGCACTGGCATTTCTTCGATCGTTTTGTCACCGCCGACACGCACTGGCTCGCGCCCGACAACTTCCAGTCTGATCCAGTCCCAGTCGTGGCGATGCGCACCTCGCCGACGAATATCGGGTTGCAACTACTGGCTACGGTCAGCGCGTTCGATCTTGGTTTCATCTCGGCCAGCGACATGACCGAGCGGCTTGAGCGGACGGTGGCAACGATTCGCACGCTCCCTCGCTATCGTGGCCACTTCTACAATTGGTACGATCTCAATGACTTGCGTGTCTTGTACCCCCCGTATATCAGCACGGTTGACAGCGGCAATTTAGCCGGTCACCTGATCGCGCTGCGACAAGCATGCGTGCAACTCGCCCTGACGGACAGCGCGCTGCGCGACCGCTTGCACTCGGTGGCGGACCACGCGTACGCGTTGGTCGTGGAGATGGACTTCACATTCCTGTACGACAAAAAACGCAAACTGTTTACGATCGGTTTTCATCCAGACTCGGGCACCACCGACGACTCCTACTACGACCTGTTGGCCTCGGAAGCACGTCTGGCGAGTTTTTTGGCGATCGCCAAGAACGAGGTGCCGGTCGAGCATTGGTTCCGACTGTCACGATCGCTCAATCGAACCGGAGGCGCCACCGCGCTGGTATCGTGGAGTGGCAGCATGTTCGAGTACCTCATGCCGACATTGGTGATGCGCACCCTGCCGCTCACCATGCTCGATCAGACCTGTCGCGGCGCATTGGACCGGCAGCGGGCGTATGCGCGCCGTCGCCGTGTCCCATGGGGTATCAGTGAATGCGCGTACAACGTCCGTGATCATCAGTTGACCTATCAGTATCATGCGTTTGGCGTGCCTGATCTCGCACTGCAGCGTGGCTTGGCGCTGGATCTGGTCATTGCGCCCTATGCCACCGCACTCGCGGCGATGGTCGATCCGCCCGTGGCGATGGCCAACCTCCAGGTGCTCGAAGGCAAAGGGGCGCTGGGCCCGTTCGGCTTCTGCGATGCGCTCGACTACACACGCCCGGAACCCGGCAAGCGGTTTGCGCTCGTGTCGGCTTACATGGCACATCACATCGGAATGTCGCTGGTGTCGCTCACCAACGTGCTCCTGAACAATCGGTGGCAGGATCGCTTCCATGCCGATTCTCTGGTGCGGTCGGCAGAGCTGTTGCTGCATGAGCGGGTACCACGACGCCTGGTGCTGCACACCGTACAGCGCGCCAGAATCCACGAGCCGCTGGTCGAGCAACAGAGCAACCGATCGGTGGTCCGCGAAGTCGAATCGGAGACGAGCGGTCCGCGGATCGCCTTGCTTGGCACCGCGCCGTACACCGTCATGCTGAATCACAACGGCAGCGGGTACAGTCGATACGAAGGGCTGGCGGTCACGCGATGGCGTGCCGACGGCACACGAGATGACGCGGGGCAGTTTTGCTATCTCAAGGACATCGGCAGCGGCGCGGTCTGGTCGTCGTCGTATCAACCGGTGTGCAAGACCGCCGACGAGAGCCGCGCCTGGCTGAGCGCCGATCGGGTCACCTTGCATCGCGTGGATGACGGCATCGAAACCCGTTCCACCATCACCGTCGTTTCCGGAGACGCCGCCGAGGTGCGGTGCGTGTCCCTCACGAATAGCGGGCGGACCACGCGTGACATCGAGCTGACGAGCTATGGCGAGGTTGTGATGGCACCGGCGGCGGCCGACCAGGCACATCCGGCGTTCTCGAATCTGTTCGTAGAAACCGAATGGCACGCGTGGTGCACGGCGATCACGGCGACGCGTCGTCCACGCACAGCCGACGAGCCGCAGCTCTGGTGCGTGCATGTCGTCGACGCCGGATCCGATCGACTCGGTTCGGTATCCTGCGAGACGGATCGTGCACGCTTCCTGGGCCGCGGACGTAGCGTGCGTGATCCGGTCGCCATGGAAGTCGACGGCGCGCTGTCTGGAACAACGGGTGCCGTGCTCGACCCCATCTTTGCGTTGCGCACGCGGGTGCGGGTCGCACCGGGACAGACGGTCCATGTGTCGTTCACAACCCTGGTGGCGACCAGTCGTGCGGCAGCGTTCGCGCTGGCGGATCGCTACGACGACCCACATGCGGCGCACCGCGCTCGCGATGTCGCCTGGTCGGTCACCGAAAGCGAACACCACGAACTGGGCATTACATCATTTAATGCCTCCGTATTTCAGGACATGGCCACCCAACTGCTGTACCGCGGCGGCTCGCTCGCGCCACCCATGGACGAGGTGCGTCGAAATCGCGGCTCGCAGCCGCGACTCTGGCTGTACGGATTGTCGGGCGACGTCCCGATGGTGCTGGCCACGATCGACTCGGTGGATGGCTTGCTCACACTGCGAGAGCTGTTTGTCGCACACCGTTATTGGCGTCGTCGCGGGCTGACCGTCGATCTCGTCGTCATCAATGCGCATCCGCACGACTATCTCCAGGAGCTCCGCGACGCGATCGCCGAGGTGATGGTCGTCGCGGACGATGCCACCATGCTGGATCAATCGGGAGGGGTGTTCATCCGTCGCCGCGATGGGTTCGAACCGGACGACTTCTTGATGCTGTCGGCGACCGCGCGCATGCACGTGTCGTGTGATGGTCGTTCGCTTCCGCGCGTCCTCGCGGCCGCTGAGGTTGCCGCCGATGCCGCCGCGACCGCCGCATTGTTGGGCCATACCGGTGCCCTGACGTCGCGTGCGCTCGAGCACAGCACCCCGTCGGGAGTTCCGGCGATAGGCGCGTCGTCCGAACGAGGCTACGGCCTCGCCTCAATCGTTTCGGCACTTCGACCACTCGTCGCGCCGCTCATTCCGCGCTTGCCGCGATCGCGTGCGCCCATTCGCGCCACTGAGGTCGCGTCCGAGCCACTCCTGTTCAACAATGGCTTTGGCGGGATGAACGCGCAGGGCGACTACTGCATGATCATCGATGATAATCACCTGCCGCCCGCGCCGTGGATCAACGTGATCGCGAATCCGCTGGGCGGATTCGTGGTCTCCGAACGCGGAGCCGGTTGCACCTGGGCGGAGAACGCGTACTTCTTTCGCCTGACCCCGTGGCATAATGATCCGGTCGCTGACCCGGCGAGCGACGTGCTGTACCTGCGGGAGGTCGAAAGCGGTGACGTCTGGAGCGCGACGCCGGCACCGATACGCACCGACGCGCAGTATCACGTGCGTCATGGCCCTGGTCGTTCGACGTTCGACCATGTCCACGACGGCATCAAGACGGAGCTCACACTGAGCATGCCCGAGGATGCCGCAGTCAAGCTCTCGCTCTTGCGCATCAGCAATGCCTCGGATCGTGTGCGGCGCGTGACACTCACCGCGTTCGTCGAATGGACGTTAGGGGCCCGTCGCGCGGAAACGCAGTTCCAGGTGCGTACGCGGTTTGTTCCCGACGAGCAGGCTATCGTCGCACATAATCACTTCGATCCGAATTTTCGCGACTGGACGGCATTCCTTTCCACCAGCGAGCCCGTCACGAGTTACTCAGCCGATCGGCAGACATTCCTCGGGCGCAATGGCTGTCTGGCCAGTCCGGCGGCGCTCTCTGCGGATCAGCTGGACGGTGCCACGGGCGTCGGACTCGATCCGTGCGCGGCCCTCCAAATGCAGATCGTGTTGGCACCGGGCGAATCGCGGGATATCACGGTCTTGCTGGGCGCCGCGCGGAGCGACGCGGAGGCCCGGCAGACCATGGCGCGACTGCGGCCAACGACCGGGGCGCGTAGCGCACTCACACAGGCCGTCGCGGGGTGGCGCACGCGACTCGGCGTCGTGACCGTTCGAACACCGGACGCGGCGTTCAACAGCATGATCAACACCTGGATGCTGTACCAGACCTTGGCGTGCCGCATGTGGGCGCGCACCGGACTTTATCAGAGTAGCGGCGCGTATGGCTTTCGCGACCAGCTGCAGGATGTGATGGCATTGGTGTATGCCGAACCGAGTATCGCGCGCACGCACATTGTGCGAGCGGCGGCGCGGCAATTCGTGGAAGGTGACGTGCAACATTGGTGGCATCCGCACAGCGGTCGCGGTGTCCGCACGCGGTTCTCCGATGATCTGGCGTGGCTGCCGTTCGTGGTCGAACACTACGTCCGCGTGACCGGCGACGCGTCAGTACTCGATGAGTATGTGCCATTCCTGCGCATGCGCGCGCTGGAGTCGCATGAGCACGAGCTGTACGACCTACCGATCGTCACCGACGAACATGGTAGTGTGTACGAGCATTGCCGTCGCGCGTTGCGGCGCGCCTGCACGGTGGGGCCGCACGGGTTGCCGTTGATCGGCACCGGTGATTGGAATGACGGCATGAGTCGGGTCGGCGCCGATGGGCGCGGCGAGAGCATCTGGCTGGCGTGGTTCCTGATCACCACGCTGCGGTCGTTCGCCGCGATTGCCGACACCCGACTCGATCACGCGGAAGCGACGTTCATGCGTCGACAAGCAGACTCCTATACATCCGCCGTGGAAACCCACGGGTGGGATGGTCAGTGGTACCGGCGTGCCTACTACGACGACGGCACGCCAATAGGATCAGCGACCAGTGACGAGTGTCGTATCGATTCGATTGCGCAGAGCTGGAGTGTGATCTCGGGCGCTGGCAGCGCCGAGCGACGGGACCTCGCGATGCGCGCGCTCAACGAGCAACTGGTGCGTGAGGATGTGCGGATCATCATGCTGCTCACGCCACCGTTCGATCGCGGCGCCCACGACCCGGGCTACATCAAGGGATATCTTCCCGGCATACGCGAGAACGGGGCGCAGTACACGCACGCCGCGTTGTGGGCAGTAGTGGCCACCGCCATGCGCGGTGATAGCGACCGCGCCTTCGAACTGTTTCAAATGCTCAACCCGCTCACCCACAGTGCGACGGCGGCCGACGCGGAGCGCTATAAGGTCGAACCGTATGTCGTAGCCGCCGACGTGTATACCGCGCCGTCGCAGTTAGGACGTGGCGGCTGGACGTGGTACACCGGATCGGCAAGCTGGATGTACCGCGTCGGGCTCGAGCACCTG
>JANLVM010000894.1:0-2786 GCA_031364015.1 Gemmatimonadaceae bacterium | reverse complement strand
GGTCGTGGCCGGCCTGGATATCGCCGAGCGCCGACTGCCGCAGGATGGCCGAGCGCGCGTACACATCGATGATCGCGACATCGACATTCGCGTCTCTACGCTGCCGGCGTTGCACGGCGAGAGCTTGGTACTGCGACTGCTCGACAGCGGCGGTGCGCACAGTCGTACGATGACCGACTTGGGGATCACCGCCGACGTGCAGCGCGCCTGGTCGGCACTGGTATCGCGCACGTCGGGGCTGCTGTTGGTGACCGGACCCACCGGCTCCGGCAAGACCACGACGTTGTACGCGGCACTGGCTGCGCGCAGCACCGAAGGCGTGAAGGTGGTCACGGTGGAAGATCCGGTTGAGTACCGGTTGGATGGCGTCGTGCAGTTGCCGGTGAACCCCAAGGCCGGTTTCGGGTTCGCGAATGCGTTGCGGGCCATATTGCGACACGATCCGGACGTGATCCTAGTGGGGGAGATGCGCGATGCAGAAACCGCCGAGATTGCGGTGCAGGCAGCGCTCACGGGACACCTGGTATTAAGCACGTTGCACACCACCGACGCGGCTGGCGCGCTGGCGCGCCTGACCGAGATGGGAGTCCCGCCGTATTTGCTCGCGGCAACGCTGCACGGCGTGCTGGCGCAGCGACTGGTGCGCGTGACCTGCGACGCGTGCGCTGAATGGCGGGCACTTACGCGGGAGGAGTTGGCGATGGTGCGCGGCGTGACGCCACCGCTCGATCCGCCGGTCACGCGAGTACACGAAGGTCAGGGCTGCGAGCGTTGCGCGCAAAGCGGTTATCGTGGTCGGGCGGCGATCACCGAGCTGCTGGTACTCGACGATGCGTTACGTGCGGCATTCGTTCAGGGTGCGTCGTTGGATGTGTTGCGGGCCACTGTTCGTGCGCGAGGCGTGCCCTCGTTGGTGCACGACGGGTGGCGAGCGGTGCGCGACGGACGCACGACCATTGCCGAAGTCGCGCGCGTGGTAAGCGAGGATGATGGTCGATGACTGACACCCGCGCCCCGGCGAGCCGCTGGCGCTATCGCGCTGCGGCGGCTGACGGCGCGTCGGTTCGCGGAGAGATCGATGCCGCGTCCGAGCGCGACGCCGTCGACGAACTGCGACGCCGGTCGTTGTGGGTGGTTGAACTTGAGCCGGTCGCCGGAGTTCGCGGGAAGCCCCCTTCGATTTTGGCGTCGGGCACGAAGTCGGTTTCGCACGCGCCGTCCATATGGACGCGCTGGTGGGGCGCCTCCGACGCCGACCTCGCGGTCGTTGTCCGCGCGCTGGCGACGCTGCTCGGTGCGGGTGTTCCGCTCTTTCGCGCGCTCACGTACGCCGCGCAGGAGGCGGCGACCGACGTGCAGCGGGCGGGGTTTGCCGCCGTGCGCGACGCCGTCGCACGAGGGGAGTCACTGAGCGCGGCGGTCGCCGCCCAGCGCGTGTTCCCGCCCATTTTCGCGCCCGTGATTGCGGCCGGCGAAGGGTCCGGAACGCTTGATACAAGTTTGGCGCTTTTGGCCGATCATCTGGAGCGGCGCGACGCGCTGCGCAGCCGGCTGCGCAGTGCGCTCGTCTACCCCGCGGTTCTTGGGGTGGCGTCGACCTTCGGGGTGATCGTGATTCTGCTGTTGGTGGTTCCGCGTTTCGCGTCACTCATCAGCGACAGTGGTGGGGTGCTGCCCATGAGCACGCGACTGCTCATTGCGATTAGCACCGTGTTGACGAAGGGTTGGTGGATACTGCTTCTGGTGGGCGGTGTCACGCTACTGGCATTTGCACGCTGGTTACGCGATCCCGCGGCTCGCCGCCGCCTGGACGAATCGCGATTGCATTGGCCCCTTGTGGGGAGGCTCGAACGAATGCAGGTGGCGGCCGGATACACCGGGACGCTGGCCATCGGACTTCGCGCCGGTGTCACACTACTGACAGCAATGACCCTCGCCCGAGCGGTCGTACGGAACCAACATCTCGCCGGGTCGTTGGCCGAGGCGGAACGGCGGGTGCAGGCGGGGGCGAGCCTGTCACAATCATTGGCGGGGATCCTGCCGCCTCTCACCGAGCGCTTGTTGGATGCGGGCGAGACGAGTGGCGACCTCGCCGGCATGGCGGCGCGCGCGGCTGAGGCCTGTGATGGTGAGCTGCAGCGTACCGTCTCCCAAGCCGTCGCCCTTATCGAGCCACTGGTGGTGATAGGGTTCGGGGGGGTTGTGGGGTTTGTAGCACTAGCGCTGCTTCAGGCGATCTACGGTCTTAACGCTGGCGTCTTGTGATACGTCTAAAGCCAGGACGGAAATCGATAACGCCTTCCGTCCGTTACCCAACGGGGTCCATTGGTCACAAAGTGCGAGTCGGTTCCATCGCCCTTTTGCTTCGGTACATCCAGCTGCAGTTGACATGTGCGGTCCGATGCCCGAGCGTATACCGCAGCTGTTCGTCCTTAAACTACCGGTGACCTTTATGCCCACCCCTCCGGACGCCGTGTTGCGGGAACAGAAGCTCGCTCTCGACCATGCGGCGCCAGCGACGACGACCGCCCCCAGCCGCCGTCGTTTCTTTGCGATCGGAGCCAGCGCCGTCGCGACCATGGCCGCCAGTGCCGCCATCGATGCGCAAACGGGTCGCCCGCGTGGGAAGCCGTTCGCAAAGCCAATGCCGGCCGGATTCCGTCCAGATCCGTCGGTCGACTGGAAGGACCCTGTTCTGCGACTCGTGCGTCGCATCACCATGGGACTCGAGCCGGCCGATGTGGCACTGGCTCGTCAAAAGGGGTTCGCCGGCTATCTCGACTATC
>JANLVM010000882.1:0-12548 GCA_031364015.1 Gemmatimonadaceae bacterium | reverse complement strand
CGTCAGCCGCCTGGAGGCGAGCCGCCGGCGCGCAACGCGTGCCGTGACGGCTCCCAAGGTGGGTGATCGAATCCAGCTGAACGTCAATTCGGCGGACTTCTGCGCATCGCCCGCCATGCGGACCGGGCGAGTGGCGGCGGTGACGAGCAGGGCGGTGGTGATTGCGGACTCGGCCAATCCCTCCGGCGGGTTTACCGATGCCGAGCTTGCGGCGCTGGGCGCGGCATTCGACACGCTGGCCTATCCGAGCGATATCGCGAACTTCGGCTCGCCGACGGACATCGACGAGAACGGTCGGGTGATTCTGTTCTCGAACAATCCGATTTATCGCTGGCAGAATCACGGGGAGTTCAACATGATTTTCAACTCGGTGATCAACTGGAACGACGCGGGCGCGGCGACGGTGATGGCGCCGGTCACCGCGCCTCGCCCGTAACCACATGGCGATTTGACTGCGACGGATCACACCGCTTGACCGGGGGCGAAAATGTGGATAATCCAACCACTCCACGTCCGTGACGAACTCGTCCAACTCCATTGCGTTTCGCGGGTTGCGCTCCCATCCCGAAAGTGTATTCTAAGCCCACAAGCGAACATCGCACCAAGATCGTGCGAGGGCCGTCTGCTGTGGCGACCCTCGCGATGAAGCAAATAGCCTCACGACATCTGGCCTCCTGGGCTCCCGGGACGCCTGGCCTCCACCCTGCGCCCGCCCAGCCCTGTATGGAGCTACCCCGGATGACCTTCGAGTTCGAAGAGAGCGCCACGCAGAACGCCCGCATGAAGGTCGTCGGTGTCGGTGGCGGCGGCGGCAATGCCGTCAATCGTATGATCGAGGAACACCTTGAAGGCGTCGAGTTCATCTCGGTGAACACCGATGCGCAAGCGCTGTTGAACTCCAAGGCCGACGTCAAGATTCAGATCGGCAAAAAGCTGACCCGCGGACTCGGCGCCGGTGCACGTCCTGAAATCGGACGACAGGCGATCGAGGAGAACCGCGAAGACGTGAAGCGCGTCATCGGCAACGCCGATCTCGTGTTCGTCACCTGTGGGATGGGCGGCGGCACGGGCACGGGAGCCGCGCCGGTGATCTGTCAACTCGCGCGCGAAGCGGGATCGCTTACCGTCGGAATCGTCACGC
The DNA here is from genome assembly GCA_031364015.1 of Gemmatimonadaceae bacterium. Classification (GTDB taxonomy): domain Bacteria; phylum Gemmatimonadota; class Gemmatimonadetes; order Gemmatimonadales; family Gemmatimonadaceae; genus Gemmatimonas. Next base: position 11,407 of record JANLVM010000882.1, on the reverse strand, counting down.
GCCCGTTCTTGTTCGAAGGACGCAAGCGGATGCGGCAAGCCGAAGAAGGCATTGCCGAAATGCGCAAGAATGTTGACACGATGATCATCGTGCCCAACGAGCGGCTGCTCGCAGTGGTTGGCAAGGGCATTCCGTTCCATGAAGCGCTGAAGAAAGCCGACGAGGTCCTCCTGCACGCGACCCAGGGCATCTCGGTATTGATCAGCGAGACGGGCCTGGTGAACGTCGACTTCGCCGACGTGCGCACGGTCATGCAGAACGGCGGTTCGGCGCTCATGGGCACGGGGATCGGTCGCGGCGAGAATCGCGCGATGGAAGCCGCCCAGCAGGCTATCGCGTCGCCGTTGCTCGACAACGTGTCCATTTCAGGGGCCACCGGCGTGCTGGTCAACATCACCGGCGGTGAAGATCTTACCTTGGGAGAAGTGCACCAGATCAACGACATTGTGCACGACGCCGTGGGCGACAACGCTGAGATCATCTTTGGCGCCGTGCATGAGCCGGCGATGATGGGGGAGATTCGGGTAACGGTCATTGCGACCGGTTTTGATCGCGACCTCCAGGGCGGTTTGGGAGCGCGGGCTCCGAGTTACCCGTCGGCGACCAGGCACGTCGGCGCTTACGGCGTAACGCCGACCAGCAAAACGGGTACGTCGGGTAGCTTTGCCAACCCGAACGCCGACAGCAACCCGTCCGCGCCCACCAAAACACCTTCGGTGCTTCCGTTCCCCTCGCGGGATCGGCAAGTTCCGAGACCTGCGGCACCACCCGCGCGTCCTGCTTGGGAAGGTGCGCAACCGCGCACCCCACGCGTTTCCCCGCCGCAGGCCCCCGGATCGTCAAGCAACGAGCTGGACGATATGGAAATCCCGACGTTTATACGGAGACAGATGGATTGAAGCGGGCGCCGCTCAGACTGCTCGTCGCCGCGATGTATGTGGCGATCGGAGCAGTGGCGATTTCACTTGGACCCCCGGTCCCCGAACGGCCCGCAGCGAGTGTTCTCGACGCGGGGCCGCGCGCCTCTATCGTGTCGCGTTGGCGCACGCGTATCGACACCATCCAGCGCGGCGAACCGTTGGTACTGGTGCTCCAACGCGCTGGGGTGCCGTTGGCCGAGGCGACGCGCGCGCTGCAAGCCGCACCAAGTATCAATGCGCGTCGCATCCGCGCCGGAACGACCATCATGACGCGCACGAGTCCCGATTCAGGGGCAACGGAAATCGTCTTTCAACTGGCGATCGATCGACTCGTGCGACTGCGGCGATCACCGAGTGCGGCGTGGACCGAGACCGACGAGCGTCTCACCTGGACCACGGACACCGTCGCCGTCGGCGCGGAAGTACGGTCCACGCTCACCGAAGCCATCAAGCAGAGCGCTGCGGCGTTTCCTGACGCGGTGCGTGACGAGGTCGCCAACGCCTTGGCGGAAATTCTCGAGTATCGCGTCGACTTCAGTCGCGACTTGCAAAAGGGAGACACCATTCGCGTTCTCGTCGAACGCCGCACGGCGCCCACTGGCGCCGTGCAAGTCGGCAACATCCTGGCGGCGCGCATCACGGTCGATGGTCGTCGCGTCGAAACGGTCCGCTTCACCGGCACCACGTCGCGGGGACACTATTTCGACGGCGACGGCAAGTCGATGCATGCCGCGTTCCTGCGCGCACCGCTTGAGTTCCGCCGTATCTCCAGCGTGTTCGGGCGGCGCAAGCATCCCATTCTTGGTATCTGGCGCGCACATCAGGGCACGGACTACTCCGCGACGGCGGGCACGCGCGTGCGCGCCATTGGTGACGGGACCGTGTTGTACGCTGGATGGAAGGGTGGCTATGGTCGCGTGGTCGAGATTCGACATCGGAATGGTTTTGTCACGCGATACGGACATCTCCAGGGCTTCGCCAAGGGAATTCGACGCGGTTCGTCGGTGGCGATCTCCAGCACCATTGGATTCGTTGGCGCGTCGGGCCTGGCGACAGCGCCGCATCTGCATTTCGAAGTGCTCGTGGGCGGCGTGCATCGCAATCCGACGCTGGCGCTACGCAATACGGGCGGTGGTGAGCCACTCGCCGCCGTCGATCGCTCGGCATTCGCCGACCTGCGGGCACGATTCTTTGCGCGCCTCGACAGCGTCGTGAGCCGATCGTCACTCGTCGCGCATAGTGGTGGCAGCAGCGTCGGCGTTGCACGAGCCGATGCCGCCCGCAACCTGGGCGAAGAATAGTCAGCGCGGCGGTGATCCGCTGGACGATTGCGATCGCGTTGGGTCTCCTCGTGGCGTGGTTGGCCTACGCCCGATCGGCGACGCCCGGCCAACGTGGACGTGTGCTGCTGCTGGCGCTGCTGCGCTTCGTCGCGGTGCTCATTGTCGCCGCACTAGTCCTGGGCGCGCCGGCTCGGCCGCCGCGTCCAGCCGCTCCACTCATCGCCTTCGATGCATCGGCCAGTTGGCGTCGCGCTGGCGGGGATGACTCCACGACGGTGCGCGCGCTGCGCACGCAGTGGCAAGCCGTGCTGCGTGAGCACAGCGCGACCGACGCGCTCGTGTTGGTGGGTGATTCGTTGCGCGAAGTGGGGAGCAGCGACATCGCGCAGCTGGTTCCTCGCGATGCCGCGTCGCGCGCCCGTCCGGCCATTGACCGCGCCGCAGCACTGGGCAGGCCGCTGCTGCTGGTCACTGACGGAGAATTGGACGACCCAGAGTCGCTTGACGATGCACCGCTGGGTTCAACGATTCGTGTCCTGACACGCACGCCGCGCCGTGATGTCGCGTTGGCCGATCTCACGGTTCCGGCGTCGGCGAGTGCCGGCGATACGTTGCAGTTCGCCGCTCTGCTGGCCAGTGGTGCCGCGGGCGGAACCGAGGGCGTCATGCGACTGACGCTGGATGGAATCGATGTGGGCCGAGTGTCGGTGCCCGCGCTCGCGGCCTACGCCACAACACGTGTCACACTACCGGTGCCGATGCCGCGCGGCGCGCGCACGGTGATCGTTCGAGCAGTGCTTGACGTCGCCGGTGATGTTGAACCGCGCAACGATACGCTCACCGCCGCCATTGAGATCAGCGATCGCCCACCCGCCGTTTTCGTTTCGACGGCACCGGATCTCGATGTCCGCGAGGTGCTGGTGGTATTGCGCGGCGCGTTGGCGTTGCCGACACGCGCGTATTTGCGGTTGGCGCCTGGGGTGTGGCGCGAGGAAGGCACGCTGGCGCCCATTCGTGAAGAAGAAGTTCGTGCACGCGCCGCGGCGGCCGGATTGCTCATTATCCATGGCGATACTACGTGGGCGCCCGCTGCCAAAGGGGCGATCCGAGGCTCTCGTGCGCTCTGGTCGCCGGCCCCGCCCACGGCCACCGCGCGCGCCGGCGAAGTCTCACGCGCCGCCGAGTGGTACGCATCAGACGCGCCACCGTCTCCGTTGTCGGCGTCACTGGTCGGACTCCCGTGGGACAGCCTTCCACCGCTGACGTTAGCGGGGCTGCCACGCGGTGCCATCACCGTGCTGGCGGCAAAATTGGGAAAGCGCGGCGAGTCGGTGCCGGCGATCGCGGCGCGTGACGACGCGGGAATGCGCACGCTGGTGATCTCAGGTTCGGGCTATGCGGGTTGGGCGCTGCGTGGCGGTCGGAGCGCCGAGGCGTTCACAGCGCTCTGGGGCAGTCTCTTTGACTGGTTGTCCGTCGGTCGAGGCGACCAACGCGCTGCCAGGCCTGCGGTGGCATGGATGCGCGCCGGTGAGACCGTGCGGTGGCGGCGCGGGGGATCGGATTCGGTCGTGTCGGCGGTCATCACGCCCCGTCGCGCAGCCATCGGGTCCGCATCGCACAGCGGAACGCGGGGAGACACCGTGCGCATTCGGTTTGCCAGTGGTGCGGTTGAAACAAGTAGCGCCCCGCTTGCGGAAGGCGTGTACGACGTGCGTACCACCGGCGGCGCCGCCGTGCTGGTCGTGAACGCCGCCCGCGAGTGGATACCCCGTACCCCGACCGTGAAGGACGGCGCGCTGTCACGCGGCGAACTGTCCACCGACGCGCCACGCCTCTCAGATTTCTGGTGGCCATTTGTGGTGGCGCTGCTGCTGCTCTGTAGTGAGTGGGTGGCGCGACGGGCGGTCGGGCTCAGATAGTGTCGACCGAGGGTGGCTGACGGTACGGAGCTCGTCCTTCCATCTTCCGTCTCCGGTCGTTCCACTCCCGTCGTACGATTCTCGTCTCCCGCAGAAGTCCATGTCCCGACTGTTTCGAAAAAAGGACGACGTGCCAAAGCGTTCGCTCTGGCAACGCGTCAAAGATGTCGTTCGTACCGATGTCGGTGTGCTGCTGCGCGGTGGCGTGGATCAAGGGTCACTTGAAGCGCTCGAAACATTGCTGATCGAGTCCGACTTCGGCGTCACCACGTCACTCGCGCTGGTGGCCGATGTCGAGCGGTTGGCCAAGCGTGGCGACGTGAAAACCGACGAGGAGTTTCGCCACGCACTCGCCGATGGGGTGGAAGCGGCACTGCGAAAAGGCAACGCCGATCCCGCGCTCCGCATGGCCACGTCGGGTCCAACCGTCCTGCTGGTCATTGGGGTGAACGGCGCTGGCAAGACCACCTTCATCGGCAAGTTGTCCGCGCAGTTCAAGTCGGAAGGGCGCACCGTGCTGCTTGGTGCGGCCGATACCTTTCGCGCTGGAGCCATCGACCAGTTGCGCGTGTGGTCAGAGCGGGCTGGTGTCGACTTTGTTGGTGGTGCGCCCGGCTCCGATCCGGCGTCAGTGGCGTTCGATGCGGTCGAGGCAGGTATTACGCGCGGTCGCGATATCGTGATGGTCGATACCGCCGGACGATTGCACACCAGTGACGATCTGATGACGGAGCTACGCAAGATTCACCGCGTGATCGCCAAGCGACTCCCCGACGCCCCGCACGAAACGTTACTGGTGCTGGATGGCACCATTGGCCAGAACGCGCTGGCGCAGGCGCGCACATTTTCCGCCGCAGTTCCGGTGACCGGCCTCGTCGTCACGAAGCTCGACGGAACCGCGAGGGGCGGGATCGTTGTCGCCGTTCACGAGGCGATCAACGTGCCAGTAAAGTTCGTCGGCATCGGTGAACAAATTGGCGATCTCGCGCCCTTTGACGCGGGGGAGTTTGCCAGGGACCTGGTCGACGCGTGACCCCCGCCGCGCGCGGATCGGGCACTCCCGCAACGGGCACTCCGGGCACTCCGGGCACTCCGGGCGATCACGATCGGCGACGTCGTACGCCGGCGCGACCCGCGCCGCGGCTTACCCTCGACACGCCGATCACCTATCTCAAAGGCGTGGGCCCAGTACGAGGCGAGATGCTGGCCCGACTCGGCATTGCTGTTGCCGGCGATTTGTTGCGACATGTGCCGCACCGATACGAAGACGCCACGACCGTCATGCGCATCGCACAGGTCAATGTCGGCAACGATGTCACCATTCTTGGGAAGGTCATCGCCAAGGGTGTCCTCCCCACACGTAAAGGTCTGCGCGTATTCCAGGCCGTGCTGCAGGACGGCACTGGAATGTTGGAAGTCGGCTGGCCGGGCCAACCGTTTCTCGATCGCAGCATCAACAAGGGTGACTGGCTGCTGTGCACGGGTGCGGTACGCTTTTTTCACGGCCGACAACTCCAACCGCGCGAATTCGTCAACCTCGGTCCGGACGAAGAAGGCACGGGTGAGGGTCGTGTCCTCGCGGTGTATCCGAGCACGGAGGGACTGTCCGTACGCATTCTGCGCGCATTGGTGCAGCAACACCTCGACGCGCTGCTACCGCTGGTGCATGAAGTCTTACCGGCGTACATGCTGCAGGAAGTCGGTGTGCCTTCGCTTCGCGACGCGTTGCGCATGGTGCACCGTCCCGTGTCGGTACGTGAGGCGCTCGAGGGGCGGGCGCGATTGGCGTTCGAAGAGTTGTTGTACGTCCAGATTCTCCATCGACGCGCCAATCAGCTCGCACGCACGGCACGCATCGGAACGATATTCGTCAACAAGCGTGAACTGACGACGCGATTGCGCGCGGCGCTCCCGTTTACGCTCACCGGGGCACAGGTCCGGGTGATCCGCGAAATCGTCGTTGATATGGGGAGTCCGCACCGGATGCATCGACTGCTGCAAGGTGACGTGGGCAGTGGCAAGACGGTCGTGGCGCTGTTCGCGGCGCTGCTGGCGATGGAGAACGACAAACAGGTGGCGCTGATGGCGCCGACGGAATTGCTCGCTGAACAGCACAGCCGCACCTCCAGTGCATTACTGGCTCCGCTGGGAATCGCGCCCGTACTGCTGACCGGTCGCCTCGGCGCAAAAGAGCGCCGCGAAGCACTGGCGAGAATCGCGTCCCATGAGCCCGTCCTGGCCATTGGCACCCACGCGCTCGTGCAAGTCGGCGTCGCATTTGGTGAGCTCGGGCTGGCCGTCATTGATGAACAGCACCGCTTCGGGGTCGAACAGCGCGCCGCGCTGGGTGAGAAAGGAACGGCCCCCGACGTCCTGCTCATGAGCGCCACGCCGATCCCGCGTTCGCTGGCGCTGACGCTGTATGGTGATCTCGACGTGAGTATCCTCGACGAACGTCCACCCGGGCGACAGCCCATCACGACCGTCCACCGCGCCGAAAGCGCCCGCGGCAAGGTGATGGATTTCGCGAATCGTGAGCTTGATGCCGGACGTCAGGTGTACATCGTCTATCCACTCATTGAGACGTCTGAAAAGATCGACCTCAAGGCGGCGACGGTCATGTTCGATGAACTCGCGCAGGGACCGTTTGCGCACCGGCGCGTGGCGCTGCTGCACGGGCGCTTGCCAGCGGACACGCGAGACACCGTCATGCGAGCGTTCCGTGACGGCGCGATCGATGTGCTCGTAGCGACGACCGTCATCGAAGTGGGCATCGATGTGGCCAACGCGACAGTCATGATTATCGAGCACCCGGAGCGATTCGGGCTCTCGCAGTTGCATCAGTTGCGCGGGCGCGTCGGACGAGGCGCTGCGCAGTCCTATTGCGTGCTGCTGGGCAATGTGGGCGCCGACGCGGCGGAACGCCTCGGCATGTTCACGGCGACCGACGACGGCTTCGCGATTGCCAAAGCGGATCTCGCGTTACGCGGTATGGGCGATCTGTTCGGCGCGCGCCAACACGGACTCCCGGCATTCCGCATTGCCGATCCGATCCGCGATGAGGCGCTCAACGACCAGGCGCGTGTGCTGGCCGAACGCGTACTGCAGGCCGATCCCGAGCTCGTTGCGCCGGCACACGCGCCGCTTCGACAGGCGCTCAACGCCGGGTACGCCCGTGCGCTGGAGCTCTTTCGTGTAGGCTGACCCTCGCGAAGCATCGGGCGATGGCCGCATTGGCGACGGTGGGCAGATAGGTTTCGCTGTTGGTGTCCGACGTCCTGTTCGGACGCCCGCACTCTGGGTTGGAGGTGCTATGGATACATCCGCAAAATCGCTCGCGAGCCCAGGGCGCACGCTACGCGCTGCACTGGTAGTGCTTATTGGCGCGACCGCGATCGCCGTGGTATTCGACCTGTGGTACAACAGCGTGCTCATTTCGCGCGAGCGAGAACGGGTCGTGGCGTATGCAACGCCGTACGCCAGTGCGTTGGAGTCGGCCGTGGGCCGTCGCGTATCACGACTCGCGGGATTGAAGACATTTGCCGAGACACGTCGTTCCCTGGAGCAGCTGCGGGATGAGTTTCCCAGCTTCGCTGACGGGCTTCGCGCCGGTGCGCCGGGCATCCGAGCGCTGGAACTGGTGCGCGACGGACGGATCACCGCTGTGGTCCCGCTCGACAGCAATCCAAACGTCCTTGATTACGACCTCTACAGCGATACACGTCCCCTGGTTCCGGGAGACGTGCGACGCGCCATCGAATCCGGCGCCGTCACCATCACGGGCCCGATCACGCTGCGGCAAGGAGGTGTCGGATTCATAGTACGTCAGAAGGTGCAGCGACCGCACGACGGGTTCCCCGATCTGGTGGCCATGGTGCTCGACTTGCCGGCGCTGATCGCGGAAGCGTCCACGTTCAGCCGTCCAACGTCGCTTTCGCTGGTCGTTCTGGATCGTCAACAGGGCATTCTCACCGGTCCCACCGCGCCGCTGGACGACCCTGTCCACGTACCGATTCGCATTCCCGACGGTGGTTGGACACTGCTTGCGGCACCTCCAGACGGCTGGGCGATGGCGGTGGCGAGCGATTTGCGTCCGACGCGCATTGCCTCCGCGTTGATCATCCTGCTGCTGACCGGTTTGGCCTACATGGTGGCCGGCAGTCAACAGCGACTGCGACAGGCCGTCGAGGAACAGACCCATGAATTGCGCGATGCCAACGACGCCCTGATCCGACAAGTACGTGAGCGAGAGGCGGCGGAGTCCCGCGTGCGCGAGCAGGACGAGCGCCTGCGGCTCGCATTGACGAGTGGGCAGATGGGCACATGGGACTATCAAATAGCCGAGGATCAGCTGCAACTGTCCATGGGAGCGATGGCTATGCTCGGCACGCTGTCGGTACCGGTGGAGACGACCGGTCGCGCATTTCGCGACTCGCTGCCGGACGAGTCGCGCGACGCCGTGCACACGGCGATGGAACAGGCGCTCGTCACCGGAGAATGCCGAGCGGAGTTTCGGATTGTGATGCCGTCGGGCGAGGCGCGCTGGTTGTATGGCGCGGGCGAACTGCAGACCGATGCGGACGGTGCGAAGCGGTTGGTCGGCGTCGTGATGGATGTGACCGAGCGACGCCGGTTAGAGGAGCAGTTGCTGCATTCGCAGAAAATGGAGGCGGTGGGGACACTCGCCGGTGGTATTGCGCACGATTTCAATAATCACCTCACCGCCATCCTGGGGTTTGCACGACTCTCGCAGCAACACGCCGAAACACTCGCCGACGCGAACGCGCAGACGCCGGGGCACACGGTGCGCGTCGCGCACGCGCTCCGCAGCGACCTGGACGAAATTGTGAAGGCCGGCGAACGAGCCGCGCTCTTGACGGCGCAGTTGCTCGCCTTCAGTCGTCGCCAGGTCATCAAGCTCACGCGCGTCGACCTGAGCGGTGTGGTGTTCGACGTCGAGCGCATGCTCCGACGGCTCATCGGCGAGCGCCGCGCACTGGTGACGCAACACAGCCCGACGCCACTCTTCGTGTACGCCGATTCCGGTCAGTTGGCGCAAGTGGTGGTCAACCTGGTGGTCAATGCGCGCGACGCCATGCCCGAGGGTGGAACGATTCGCGTCAGTACAGAGTCGGTGGTGCTCTCCGCGATTGGCGAGCCACCACTTCCCGGGCTGTCGCCCGGTCGTTGGTGCCTGCTGACCGTGGCCGACGACGGTATCGGTATGTCGCCCGAGATTCTGTCGCGCATATTCGAGCCATTCTTCACCACGAAACGCGTCGGCGAGGGCACCGGCCTCGGGTTGTCCACGGTGTACGGAATCGTGACCGAGGCCGGAGGACGCGCGTTCGTGACGAGTACACCTGGTGTGGGAACGACGGTGCGCGTGGCGTTGCCGTGGCACAGCGGTGCTCACGCGCCACACTTGCCCGCCCTCGCCGGTAGGCCCGTGATGACAACGGGGAAACGCATTTTGGTGGTAGAAGACGAGGCCGGACTTCGTCGCTTGGTGGAAGAAATCCTGTCGCGCAATGGCTATATCGCTGAGATCGCCCGCGACGGTCAGGAAGCATTCGACGTGCTCGGTGCGGGAGGGCTCCCGTTTGACCTGGTGCTCTGCGATGTGGTCATGCCGCGTATGGGTGGCACCGAGCTGGCCAACGAACTGATGCGGCGCGGCGTGACCGTTCCCGTCCTGTTCATGTCGGGGTATCCCGCCAACGCGGAAATCATGCTGGACGATCGCCACGCATTCATCGGCAAACCGTTCACACCGAGCGCGCTGTTGCGGAAAGTGCGAGAGCTGCTCGAGTTGGCGTAACGCCAGAGCAGGAAGTCTACTTCCCACTTCCCACTTCCTACTTCCTACCTCCTCCTCTTCCGCTCATCGCGTGCACCAACTGTTCCAGATGCGCCAGATATCGCTCGAAGGCGCGTCGCCCAGCCGGCGTCAGTCGGTAGGTGGTGCGCGGCGTACGTCCGCTGAATTCCTTGGTGCAGTGCACGTAGCCCGCGTCTTCGAGTTTGCGGGCGTGCACGCTTAAATTGCCATCGGACAGTCGCAGCAGGTCACGCAGTTCGGTGTGGGAGCGCGCGTCGCCGCTCGCCAGCGCCGTCACGATCGCCAGTCGCGCCCGTTCATGAATGATCCCGTCAAGTGCCGGGACCGTACCTGCCGCATCGCCGGCGACGGACACCAGCGGACGACTCGAAACCGTCTCGTGTTTCGACGTCGATTCCGTCTCCACCGGTTTGCGACGTGGACGTGCCGCCATACTCAGCCTCCGTGTCGTCGCAGGACGATCGCGCCGACGATGATGTGAGAAACGCCAAATCCGATGGCGAGCCAGGCATTGTTCCAACTGCCTGGTGAGGCCATGGCGAGCCCCCCGAGCCCCACGAAGACCGCACCCATGATTGGCACCGCAGAGACCGTCGACACCACGCCGGCCCCGAGCACGCCGATGCCATAGCAGCACAGCCAAATCGGCGCCAGCAACTCCCAGGCGTCCGCGCGAATCGCACCGACGGTGAGCAATGCCCCCACCAACACCGGCGGCATGAGCCCCAGGGCAAAACGTCGCGCTGGCGACGCCGACAAAGGCAGCCCCGCGTGCCGTGCTTTGCGCACCACGGTCACGGTGCCGATAGCGATCGCCACCAGCGCCTCGACAAGCCACACCAGCAACCATCGATCCCGTGACGTCTGGAGCGCCGCGAGCGCCGCTGCCGCCAGCGCCGTGGTACCCATGAGCACACCGCCCAACCCGGGTACCGCGCTGAAATGGTGACTGCGCTCCAGGACAGTGCGTACGTACGCCAAGTCCGCCTCGGCACGTCCGCCGAGGGATCGGGGGTTCGTCATCCCGAAGTAATCGACCACACGATCTCCAATGTCAAGCGCTTTGTATGGCAAAGGACCGTTGAACTCCGCTGGCAGCACCCCTACCTTGCCAGCTCGCCGTTTCGTCTCCTGTCTCGCGCCCCGCTATGCGCTCATCGTCTGTCCGTATTGCCGATCTAGGGAAGCACGTGGGCACCGTGGTCACCGTGCGCGCCTGGGTGACGCATCTTCGCTCGAAGGGAAAGGTCGCCTTTGTGGTGGCGCGTGACGGGACGGGGATTCTGCAGGCCGTGCTGGTCAAGTCCGAAGTGCCGGAACCCTCGTGGGACGCGTTCGGTACGCTCACCCAGGAAACGTCGCTCACGCTGACTGGTGAAGTGCGCGCTGATGCGCGCGCGCCCGGTGGGTTTGAAATGGGTGTGCACTCGCTCGTGGGGT
>JANLVM010000878.1:0-3574 GCA_031364015.1 Gemmatimonadaceae bacterium | reverse complement strand
AATGGCGTGATCGTCAGGCAGTGCAATCACCACGCACTCACCGACAAACACCTCCGCGGGCAACGACTCACTCGCGCCCCATTCCGATTCCACATGCATCGGCGCATCGGCATGCGTCCCCACATGCAGACTGGTCGTGATCGCACCCAGGTTGACGCTGTCTCCGCGCTCTCGTCGACAGGTCCAGCCGCACGAGAATGACACGTCACCAGGCCACGGTGGCGTTGTCGAGGACATCGGGATGGAAATGTCGATGAGGAGCGAGTCGACCATAGAATCGCAGTTCGCCGCTACTTCCCGTAGAACGCCGATCGGACAGCCCAGAGCGCTGGGAAAAATCGTTGCGACACCGTTCGGGCGAGATACTTCGCGCCAAGCGTTCCACCCGTGCCGCCCGTGCCTGGACCAATGATGCGCTCCACCAGCTGCACGTGCAGAAACCGCCACCGCGCGAAGCGCTGTTCGAACTCCAGCAAACCTTCAACCACCAGAAACAACGGCGTCGGACCGGCTCCCGTGTACAACGACTCCAGCGTGGTACCCTCATGGACAATCAGCGCTTCGGCCAGCGCCTGCATCGTCGGGCGCTCAAGGGCAGCGCGCACCTCCAACGGTGGATCTCCATGCTCCGTGATCGCGGACATGAAGTGGGAATCGCGCAACCCGGCGGTGGCTTCGATGGCGCGGAACTGGATGCTTTGCGATCCACTGGAAGAGCCGAGATAACCGCGAAACTGGGCAAACCGCTGGGGGGGCAGGGTATCGAGCGACGACAGTTGCTGCGCAACGATCTCCGTCAACACATTGACGCGTTGAATGGCCAACAATGCGCGCATGGTATCGAACTGCTGCATCGCCGAGACGAGCGTGGACAGTTCGTGCAACAAGACCTTGAACCACAGCTCGCTCGCTTGATGCACCACGATGAACAGCAGTTCGTCGGGGTGCTCGGGCGTTGATTGCAGCGTTTGCAGTGATAGCAGTTCGTTCAGCCGGAGATAACTGCCGTAGTCAATACCCGGTGCGTGACCCGCTTCCATCGATTCGCTCATGGACTCCGCTGCGTTCGGCAGCAACGTTCAGAATGTGGAAACGCCAAGTGTCGTAACATCGTCGACGCGCATGGTTTCGTCGGTGTAGAACGGCTCGCCGTACCGGACGCGGATGCGCGAGCCATAGTGCGCCGCCTGATGCGTCACGATCTCGTACAGGGATTCGCCATTGGGATAGACCTCGCCCGCCTGAATCGCCCCATCGAACTGCGACGCATAGCAGCGAATGGCGTCCAGCTTGCGCGCGAACTGCTCACTCACGTCGACAACAAACGTCGGCTTGAGCAGATCTTCGCGATACGTGATCGCATGGACGAGCTTGAACGGTCGAAAGGCTGGTGCGTCACCGGGTGCGAATTTCGCCAGGCCCGCCAGAAAGCAGGCGTCGCGCACCAGTTCGGCAGCCCGCCGGTGGTCGGGATGTCGTCCACGTGGCGCCGGCGCAATAACGACGCGAGGACGCAACCGTCTGAGCATTTGCACCAATTGTGCGCGCGTGGTGTCGTCGTTGAGAATACCGGCGTCAGGGAGTCCGAGGTTCTCACGCACCGCGAGACCCATGACACGTGCGGCCGACTCGGCTTCTGTCGCGCGCAGTGCCGCCGAGCCCCGCGTCCCCATCTCGCCCTGCGTCAGATCCAGAATACCCACGGCATGTCCAGCGTCGACCGCGCGGATCAGCGTGCCCCCGCAAGTGAGTTCAGCATCATCGCGGTGGGGCGCGATGGCGAGGAGATCGAGGTCGGCCATGAGGGAGAGTAGAGGTCGGCGAGACGGACGACAAGGTCGAACGTGCTGGCCACCATCGTCAACACTACTCGTGGCGCAGCGCGTCGATAGGGTCCAGCCGAGCGGCCCGTTGTGCCGGGACCATGCCGAACACGATGCCAATACTTACCGACACACCAACGGCAATGACCGTGAAGATCAGTGGAACCGAGGCATCGACGTTCAGTGCGATCGATGCCACGCGTCCCATGGTGAGTCCCGCGACGATGCCGATCACGCCACCGATCCCGGTAAGAGTCGCCGCTTCGATCAGAAACTGCTGCAGGATATCGCGTCGGGTCGCGCCCAGTGCCTTGCGCAACCCAATCTCGCGGGTGCGACTGGTGACCGAGACCATCATGATCGCCATCACGCCGATGCCACCAACCAGCAGTGCGACACTGGATAACACAATCATTACCAGAAAAAACACACCCGTGATGCTGTTAAACGTGTCCAATACCTGATCTTGTGTGATGAGGTCGAAGGTGTTTCCATCGCGTGGACGCAGTCCGCGCATTTCGCGGAGGGCCATTGTGACCGCGCTCTGCGCATCGGCGACACTCACGCCGTCTCGTGGCTTCACCGGAATCCACAGCCCATTCGTACGGTCAATCTGAAATTGGTGATCCATAAGGCGATACGGCACGACGGCCCCGACCGCCGTGCCGGGTGGTGCGAAGATGTTGGCCGGTTCCTGCCAGAGCCCGATAACCTCAAGCGGTCGTCCCCCCACGCGCACCCAGCGGCCCAACGTGGTTTCCCGTCCGAACAGGCGAAGCGCCGTGCGTTCCTCGAGCACTACCACCGGCGATCCAGCCAGCAATTCGGTGCGCGAAAACCATCGACCGCTCACCAGCTCACCACCTTGAACGAGCGGGAAACCGTCGTCGGCGCCAAAAATCGCCATCGATTGCGACCGCGCGCCATCCGCTTCGATACGCGCCAGCGTCTGTGCCCAGAGCGACGCATAGGCGATCTCGGGCAATCGACGAAGCTGGCTGGCCTCACCATCGGTAATATCCGGCCGAATGCGTACGTCCTTGGGCAAGTTGTCCGGATTGAGCGGCGTTTGTGAGAACTTCTTCATCACATAGAACGTCGTGGGTCCGGCCACTTCGATCGCATTCACAATCTGATCGCGAATGCCCTGCACGATCGCCGCCATCGCCATCACGGTAGCGACACCGATCACCACGCCGAGAATCGTCAGCGATGACCGCAACTTGTTCACCCGCAGCGCATCAAATGCGATGCGAATGTTTTCACCAAACGCATCAGCGCGGATCAAGAACGGCGCCACATCACGTCTCGGCGCGCATCGCCGTAATCGGATCGAGCCGTGCGGCGCGCGACGCGGGATACACGCCGAACAGCACACCGATGCCGGCGCCCAGCGACAGCGACAACGCGACGGACCACAGGCTCACCCGCGCCGGCAGGGGCGATACTGCCGCAATCACCGTCGCCAGTCCCCATCCACACGCTACACCCAACGCACCACCGAGCACCGCCAGCGCGATCGCCTCGGCCAGGAATTGTTTGCGCACGTCGGCCGACGTAGCGCCCACCGCTTTGCGGAGGCCGATTTCGTGCGTCCGCTCGGTGACCGCCATAAGCATGATGTTCATGATCACGATGCCACCCACCAGAATGCCGATCGCCACCACGGCGGGCACGACGGCAAAGAGGACCTTGGTCAGTTGCTTCCAGAAGTCGACCAGCGCGTCGGCCGTGCCTACATCGAAGTTGTC
>JANLVM010000348.1:0-1551 GCA_031364015.1 Gemmatimonadaceae bacterium | reverse complement strand
CGATAGCAGCTGAGCGCAGCGACGAACGCCCAGGCAACGTGCAGAGATGGAAAGCAGTTGCGCGGCGAGTCGATGTCATAGATCAGCCCAAGGGTCCATGCCAATAGGCCATCGGTGGTGATTGCTGGCCTGGGGAGTGATGTCGGATACGCGAGATAGCCGACAAACGCGAGGAATTCGACCAAGATATATGACCACAGCACCCGCCGAGTCAGTGCTGCGCCACGCACCACGAAAGCTGGCAGAAACGCGAAGAGGAATACCGACCCGTATACGAGCATCCACGCAGGCTCCAGCGGAATAGCGCGATCGATGGCAAGCTCCGGCATGTTGGCCGCTCGCCCCCGATTGAATTCCGAGATGACGTGGTATACCGGGATGACCACGGCGAGGGCGAGCGCTGGTGCGGTGTTGTGGTAGGGGGCGCGCGTCACGCGCCGACCCGCGAGTGTACCAAAGAAGGCCAGGCCGGAAATCGCCGGCACCCATTCCCAGCCTCCGTCGGGGCGCGTGAAGGCCAGGATCGCGCACAATGCACCGAAAGCGAGGGCAAGAAGGGTCAGGCGGCGCTGACTCAGCGATCCGAGCAAAGGTCCAGGCGGGCGCAATCTGGTTGCGGTTGCGACAGGGTTTTGGTCTGGTGGAACAGTGGGTCGGTCTAACGTTTGATTGCTGCTGCAAGGCGATCAGGTAAGTGAACGCGCGGAGCGCGTTCCCTCAAGAGCCGCCTTGTCAGAGACTATGTAGGCCTGGTGGCGGTCGGACGGACGGGCCACCACCGTTGACGCTCCTCCTTCCTTGTGAAAAGAGACCATGCCTACGATGATGACCCGCACGACCGTTCCCCACGGCGAGTCGTTACTGCTCGCGCTCGACCTCGGCAATCGCACGTGGAAGCTTGGCTTCACGGTCGCGAGTGGCTACGAAGCGGGGCGCGACGGGTTTTGGGTGCATCGTGCGCTCACCGCGCGGGGTGTGAACAACGTGGTGGTGGACTCCGCGAGTATCGACACGAATCGCCGTGCGCGCCAAGCGAAGTCCGACCGACTCGATACCGCGGCGCTCCTCGCGCAGCTCGGTCGATATGCGGCGGGCGAGCGCGGTGTGTGGAGCGTGGTGCACGTCCCGAGCGTCGAAGACGAGGACCGTCGGCCGTTGCACCGCGAGCTGTTCACGCGCACGCGCGAGCGCACGCGAGCGATCAATCGCCTCAAGGCACTGCTCGCGCTGCACGGGGTCGTACTCGAAACACCGCGTGGCTTGCCGGCCGCGTTGCCGGAGGCGGCAGCGCTCCGCACGTGGGACGGCGCACCGCTGCCGTCCGCCGCGCACGCGCGCCTCGTGCGGGAATGGCACCGTCTGACGTTCCTGCGCGGCGAGCTCCGCACGTTGATCGCGATACGTCTCGCCGTGCTGCGCGCCGGCACGGATCCCGTCGTGCCGATGGTGCGCCGCCTGCTCGCGCTGCGCGGCATTGGGGATGTCGGGGCATGGATTTACACGACCGAGTTCTTCGCGTGGCGGCAGTTTCGGAATCGGCGCCAGGTTGGG
>JANLVM010000855.1:0-1572 GCA_031364015.1 Gemmatimonadaceae bacterium | reverse complement strand
CGCAAAACCCACGGACTTCGCGTCCGGTGCGAGCATCAACCCACCAGCGCCTTCGGTACCCGGAATGCCGCGCCCCGCGCCCCCACCGAGCGTCGCGAGAACGATCCGCCCGACGTTGCTGGAGTCCGGCGCCAGCCACGCGAGGTGCGCGCCGTCCCGCGAGATTACAAAACTCCGGATGCCGGCCACCGAGGCGAGTGTGGGGATCGTCACGCCGGCGGCTTCGGTCAACAGCGGCGGCTCCATCGGCTCCGACGGCCCGCTGCGGGCCATCCACCCCCACGCGGCGGCCACCACGGCGAGCGCCGCCACACCCCATGGAATGACGCGCGACGCCAGCAGGCCACCCGTGGCGTGCGTGGCCGCCGACTGCGCCGCCGTGAGCGCCGCCGTATCCTCGGCGTGCTGCAACGCATGCGCGAACTCGGCGGCCGTGGCAAAGCGATCGGCGGGCAGCTTGGCCAGTGCCTTGAGCACCGTGGCTTCGATGTGGCGCGGGATAGTATCGCGCACCGCCGTGGGATTCGACGGCCGTTCGGTGAGCACCTTGGCGACGATCGCCTGCACCGTCGACCCGGTGAAGGGCGGGTCACCGACCAGCATTTCGTACGTCACGGCGCCGAGTGCGTAGATGTCGCTGCGCGCGTCGATGGTGCGCTCGCCCATCGCCTGCTCGGGGCTCATGTACTGCGGCGTACCAAGGCTCAAGCCGGTTTGCGTCATGCGCTGGCCGCCGGCGGTCTGCACGGCGAGCGCAATGCCGAAGTCGGCGACGATCGGCCGGCCGTCGTGCAGGAGGATGTTCTCGGGCTTGATGTCGCGGTGGATCACTCCCTGACGGTGCGCATACGCGAGGGCGTCGGCCACCTCGATGGCAATGCGCAGCGCGGCGTCGAGAGGGAGCTGTCGTTCGCGCTCCAGCCGGTCGCGGAGCGTCTCGCCGTCGACCAGCGGCATCACGTAGTACAGCAGCCCGTCGGCCTCACCGCTGTCCAGCAGCGCGAGGATGCTGGGATGCTGCAGGCGCGCCGTGGTGCGGATTTCGCTTAAGAACCGTTCGCCGCCGAGCGCTGCGCCCAGGTCGGGATGCAGCACCTTGATGGCGACATCGAGCTCGTGCTTGAGGTCGTGCGCGAGGTACACGGTGGCCATGCCGCCGGCGCCGAGTTCCCGTTCGAGGCGGTAGCGGCCGGTGAGGGCGGTGGCGAGCCGCTCGGTTTGCGTGGCGCTCATGGCGGCGTGCTCCAGTTTCGCCGTAGCCCCGGCAGTTGCGGCCAGTTGACTACCATTTTGATGTCACCGGAGGCTTTGCCTGCGACCTTCAGGAACTCACGGCCGCTCGGGAACACGCTCCAGTTCGTCTGCACGAGGCCAGGCATGTAGCGGTCGACAAAGAGCGTGTCCCATTGGGCGACGCGCAGCGGGGCCCCGGTGAGCCGGGCCGCCATGATCCGCCGCTCCGCACTACGATAGAAGAGCGTCCCGCCTTGCGGTGACCAGAGCGGCTCCGTGCCTCCCGTGATGGAGATCTGCACGCGCGGCCCGGGGCCTGGGAGCGGTTGCACAAAAATC
>JANLVM010000845.1:0-4706 GCA_031364015.1 Gemmatimonadaceae bacterium | reverse complement strand
GCGAGCGCAGAGAAGTGACGTTGCGTCGCCACCACCCAGGTCCAGGCAAGCAGGCCCACCACGATGGACGGTGTGCCATTCAATACGTCGGCAACAAATCGCGTGACCCACGCCAGCTTGGTTCCGCGATACTCGCTCGCGAAGAGGCCGGCGGCGATGCCCACGGGAACACCAACCAACGAGGCCACGCCGACAATCATGAGTGTGCCAGTGATTGCGTGCGCGACGCCGCCGCCGGTTTCGCCGACTGGCGCGGGTCGGTTCAGAAAGAAGTCGAGCGAGAGCGATGACGCACCCTGTACGATCAGCGAGCCGAGAATGAAGAACAGCGGCAGGACGGCCAGCGCCACCGCGATCCCCATCAGTGCCACCATCACTCGCGACTTGCCGCGCCGAAGCGCGCGACGATTGATCATGCGTCTCCGCGCCCGTGCGAGACACGCCAGATCAAGAGGCGGGCGCCCGCATTGACGATCACGGTCACGCCGAAGAGCAGCAGCGCCATGTAAATGAGTGCGGACTCATGCAGCGGTCCGCCGGCGGCGTCCGCGAACTCGTTGGCAATCACGGCCGCCATGGAATAGCCCGGCGCAAAGAGCGACGATGCGACTTCGTGGCGATTGCCGATCAGCATTGTCAC
Organism: Gemmatimonadaceae bacterium; assembly: GCA_031364015.1. GTDB lineage: Bacteria > Gemmatimonadota > Gemmatimonadetes > Gemmatimonadales > Gemmatimonadaceae > Gemmatimonas. Next base: position 4,066 of record JANLVM010000845.1, on the reverse strand, counting down.
CGCCATCGTCTCGCCCAGTGCACGACCGAGCCCGAGAATGATGGCGCCGATGATTCCCGACTTCGCATAAGGCACAATCGCCGTACTGACCGCTTCCCATCGCGTCGCGCCCAAAGCCAGTGCGGCCTCTCGCTGCCCCGAGGGAACGGCCAACAAGACTTCACGAGAGACCGACATGACGAACGGCACAATCATGAGCGTGAGGATCAAGGAGGCCGAGAGCACCGATGGACCGTAGATCGGGCCGGCAAAGAACGGCAGGAACCCGAGCTGCGACTGAAGCACCGGATAAACCCAGGACTTCAAGAACGGAATCAGGACAAAGATGCCCCACAGCCCGTAAACGACACTCGGAATCGCCGCGAGTAATTCAATCACCGTCGCGATCGGACGTCGGATCGGACCGGGCGCAAATTCGGTGAGATAGATGGCGACGCCGAGCGACAGCGGCACAGCCATCGCCAGCGCGAGGAATGAACTGAGCAGCGTGCCGAAGATCGCCGGCCACGCACCAAAGTGGCCGGCAACCGGATCCCAGGTCGACGAGGTGATGAATCCGAATCCGAAACGACCTGCTGCCGGGATCGCACCGCGCGTGAGTTCGAGCAGCAGCGCGATCAGCAGCGCGGGGATGCTGCTCGCCGCAAGGATGAGCAGTCCCTTGAAGAACGCATCACCCTTCGACGTGCCGGACAGCGGGCTCCGCGGCGACTTCAGGGCAGCACCCGCCCCGCCCCCTTGAGGGTCGCGATGCGTGCTTTCACACGCTCAGCGACCGACGCGGGCAACGGCGCGTAGTGCAGCTCCTTCGCCATCGCTGCAGCCTCGGGGGTGTTCATCCAGGTGAGGAACTGCTTGATCGCGGTCGCCTTGGCGACATCGGCAAGGTCCGGGTTGATCAGCAGCCAGGTAAAGGACGCCACCGGATACGCATCAACACCGCTCGCATCGACGATCGAGATGCGGAAGTCGGTGTCTTCGCCGAGCGACACGCCTGCTGCGGCCGCGCTGACACTCTCAAGCGTCGGAGCAACGAACGCACCAGACTTGTTCTTGAGCAGTCCCACGGGGAGCTTGTTCGCCAACGCGTAGATCAATTCGACGTACCCGATCGTGCCCGCAACCTGCTTGATCTGCTGCGTCACACCCTCGTTTCCCTTGCCGCCCAGTCCAACCGGCCAATTCACCGACTTGCCGCGTCCGACCTTTGACAGCCACTCGGGCGATATCGTGCTGAGGTAATCGGTCCAGATGAACGTGGTCCCCGATCCATCGGAACGGTGAACGACCAGCAGATCGATTGCGGGAAGCGTGACACCCGGGTTGAGGGCCGCGAGTCGCGGATCATTCCACTTGGTGATCTTGCCGAGGAAGATGTCGGCAATGGTCGCCGCGTCGAACTTGAGTTGCGTGTCACCGAGCGAGGGGAGATTCCAGGTCACCGCGTCGGCACCAAGCACCGTGGGCAGATGCAAGACCTGTCCCTTCACGGCCGCGATTTCGGCGTCGGACATCGGCCCATCTGTCGCGCCGAATTCCACAGTGCCTTGGGTGAACTGCTTGATGCCGGCACCGGAACCGAGTGACTGATAGTTGACTTGGTTTCCGGTGGCCTTGTAGAACGCGTCGAACCACTTGGAATAGATCGGATATGGAAACGTCGCACCGGCACCCGTGAGGGCGACCGTCTTGTTTTCCGCAGACCCGCCGCAGGCCACAATCGCGCCCGTGGAAAGCGAAATGAGGGCCCGCACGATCCCTCTGCGTGTTGCCGCAGCGTGCATGATGGAGCTCGGTGAGGAGGGTGATGAGGGCAGCCCGCCCGGGAAGCGCGGGGCGTTGCCCCGGGGCTGCACCACGAGGAAGCTCACCAGTTCCTGTAACGGAACCGTCACGGCGACGTCACGAAGGCGCCACGTACGCGCGGCGCTGCCACCAGTCGGCAGCAGGCCTAGCGAGTAGCCCGTGTCGGGGATCCCGTAACGGTTCGGCAACAATTGTAACGGCTCGGTCGCCAGCCATCGGATGCCGTGACGAAAGAATTACCGTTGCGTGTCTCCGCCGTTACCAACTCGTGCCCTGGCCCTTCCAAATGCTTCGTCGTACCGCCATTCGTCGCGTTCAGTTCGTTGTGGCCGTGCTCTGTACCGCCCGTCTCGCGCAGGCTCAGGCGCCCGCGCCAACCGCCGCGCCCTCCGCCTGGTACGAAAAGCTGCGCATCCGCGGCTACGGGCAAATTCGGTACAACCGATTGCTCGAGACCAACGACTCGCTGCAGTGTGAGCAATGTGACAGAAGCTGGGGCGCGAACGGTGGAGTGTTCATTCGGCGTGCCCGCATCATCATTCAGGGGCAGGTGCATCCGCGCGTGTACATCTACCTGCAACCAGACTTCGCCAGCACGGTGGGAACATCGGGAAACGTGGGGCAGTTGCGCGATTGGTATGCAGATCTTGGCCTGGACGCGAAGAATGAGTTCCGGGTGCGCATCGGGCAGAGCAAGGTTCCGTATAGCTTCGAGAACATGCAGTCCAGCCAGAATCGCCTGCCGCTCGATCGCGCTGACGCGACGAATAGCGCGTCGTCAAACGAACGCGATGTGGGAGCGTTCTTCATGTGGGCGCCCAGGAAGATTCGCGACCGCTTCAGCAGTCTCGTGAACGACGGACTGAAAGGGAGTGGTGACTATGGGGTGCTCGCGATCGGCGCGTTCAACGGCCAGACCGCCAATCGCGCCGAGGCCAACAACTCGCTCCATGTCGTGGCGCGCGCGTCCTATCCCATCGCGATGGGAACACAGATCGTCGAGCCATCAGTGGCCGCGTACACGGGCCGCTACGTCGTCACGTCGGACCAGCGCACCCCTGGAGTAAAGGGGTCCGCGGACTGGAATTACCGCGATGAACGTTTGATCGGCTCAATCAACGTCGCGCCGAAGCCGTTCGGCCTTCTGGCCGAGTACAATCTCGGGCGTGGCCCCGAGTACAATCCGAGCCGCGACGCCATCGAGACTCGATCCCTGCACGGCGGGTTTGTCACCGTCACCTACCACGTCAAGGCGCGCCGTCATATCCTGTTTCCATTTGCCCGCTACCAGGTGTACCGCGGCGGCAAGAAGCATGAGCGCGACGCACGCAGCTATGCGGTGAACGACTTCGAACTCGGTCTCGAGTGGCAGCCCAGCACGAGCTTCGAACTCGTGACCGCGTTCTATCACGGCGATCGACGGTTCGAGGACAAGCAGCTGCCCCGCAATCGACAGCGCGGCGAGTTCATGCGCCTGCAGGCGCAGTTCAACTTCTAACGAGGTCGGCCACGGCCGCGCACCAACTCAGCCGCCGTCTGGCGCCGGGTTGGTGAGGCGCCGGGGGCAATTCGGTTTGCGCCCTGGTGGAAGGTGGCGACACACTCATCGATGAAAGCTGGAAACGCCGAGGGCTGCGTCGCGAAAGCCTCCGCAACGAAACCGTCACGGTCGGCGCGACGAGTTGGACGACAGCGTGTCAAGGATATCCAGCACGCGCGTAGCCGTCACAGTGGGCAGTGCGACGTACCCAAGGCTGCTCGCCATGTCACCGCCATCGACTAACGCCCACCGAAGAAAATCCACCAGCTGCTTCGACTTTTCGGGACCGATTTGCTGCGGCGAAAGGAGCATCCAGGTAAACGACGCGATTGGATAGGCCTCCTCAGCGGACGCGTTGACGAGCGAAAGACGCAGGTCGGCCACGCCGCTCACCTTACTCATCGCGCTGGCGGCGGCCGACGCGATCTCGTAGGGCATCGGCGCGATGAAGCGTCCAGCTCGATTGCGTATGCGCGCCACGGGTAAGTGATTCTGGCGCGCGTAAACGACTTCGAGATACCCCACCGATCCGACCGTTTGCTTGACTTGGCCGGCCACACCTTCGTTGCCCGTGCCGCCGATACCCACCGGCCATCGCACATCTTTGCCGCGACCGGGCGCCGCCGCCCACGCCGGACTCACGGCCGTGAGATAGTCACTGAAGATGTACGACGTGCCACTGCCATCGGCGCGATGGACGACCAGCACGTCACTCGCCGG
>JANLVM010000839.1:0-2643 GCA_031364015.1 Gemmatimonadaceae bacterium | reverse complement strand
CAAGGACTACTTCCAGGAGACCGGCGCTGGCAATACGCTTTCGACGTCCGTGCAGGGCGGCGGCGCGTCGCTCACGTACTTTGCGAGCGGTCGATACCTCTTTGAAGACGGACCGTTCGGCGGTGCCGATCTCGGCCCCGCACGCGATCAGGTGCGTCGCATCCAGACCTCGGCCAATTTGTCGCTGGTGCCGACCCAGAAGATGCGCATCCGGTTCAATAACAACTACTACAACACGCAGAATAAGTCGCCGGAGAACAATAACAACATCTACGGCGTGAACTCGCTCAGTTACATGGCACGGCCTGAGCTGGCAAACTGCAACGCGTCCACGTATGTGTCGCCGGGGAAGTGCTCGGGCGCGGGGAACCCGTTCGGCAACCAGGCGTTCGCCACGGCGCGCGAAGCGATGCAGGTAACCAACGAGACCGGCGCGCAGCGTTACGTCGGCATCCTTGATGGTTCCTACGCGCAGAACACCAACCTGACGTTCAGCTCCACCCTCGGATTCGACTACACAGCGCAGCGCGATTTCGGCCTGTCACCGTTTGGTTACAACGTCGACCTGTTTACTTCGAACAATCCCGACGGCTCACGCCAGACGTTTTCCAGTGGTACGCGCGTGCTGACGCTGGACGGGAAAGTTGCCTACAACCGCAACTTCGGATCGAATTGGACGACCTCCACGGTTGGCGGTCTGCAGGTGTTCAACAATCGCACCACCACCCAAGTCGGATCGGCCACGGCGTTTCCGGGTCCCGGTATCGAAGTCGTTGGTGCCGGTGGATTGAACATCGCGGTAGGCGAATCGTTTATCACGACGGTGAACGGCGGCTACTTTGGACAAACGCAGATTGGCTGGCGCGACTGGGTGTTCGGTACTGCGGGCGGTCGATACGACTTCTCCAGTGCATTTGGAAAGAGCGCCGGTGGGGTGTTCTATCCGAAAGTGTCCCTCTCGGTCGTCCCGTCGGATCGCACGTCGTGGAATTCCACGCTACTCCCCACGTTGCGTCTCCGGGCCGCACTTGGTCAGTCGGGGCGTCAGCCGGGTGCCTTCGATCAGTTCACCACGTTCTCTCCGCTCGTTACGTCGCTTGGTTCCGGCCTCCTGCCGTCCCAACTTGGCAACGCGGGGTTGCGTCCGGAAATCTCCACGGAAATCGAGGGTGGCTTTGAAGCCGGCTTACTCGACAACCGTCTGGGACTGGAGTTCACCTATTGGAAACGTCAGGTCAAGGACGCGCTGGTACCGCGCACCTTTGCGCAGTCTGGAGGATTTCGTCAGGCGCAGTTGACGAACATCGGACGGATCGACGCGAACGGAATGGAAGTTGGTTTACGCGGCACGGCGATTCGGCGCACCAACACCCGGTTGGAGCTGTTCGCGAATGCGGCGTATCTCAATCAAACGCTCACCAGTCTTGGCGGCGCCCCGGCAATTCGCGTTTCCGGCGGGTACGCACGCTACCGTGTGTACCTCAAGGCGGGCGATCCGCTCGGATCGATTTACGAGCCGCGGCTGGCGCAGCCGTGCGGTGCTGGCGGGCCAGTCAACAACAAGCTGAACCGGCCCATTGCGTGCTATACCGCCAACCAATTGCCGATCAACTTCAATGGTCGCGGCACGGCGGCAACGGCAACGGAACTGCTGGCCTACTTCGCAGAGCCGCGGAATATCCAGAACTCGGCGGTGCAGAGCGTGCTGCAGCCACTGCTCGCGGACTATGACGGTAGTGGCATTCTGTTCGAGCAGCGCGTTGGCTCAAACATTCCGAAGTGGACGGGCGCGTTTGGTGGCACCCTCTCCTTCCGCCAACACTGGAAGATCCAGTCCACGCTGGAGTATCGCACGGGCTACCTCGTGCAGAATCTGACCGACGGATTCCGCATGTCGCAGCACCCGTCGATTGGATCGAATCGCAAGGAGTTCTCGGATGTGCAGGCGGTCATGCAGAATCCGGCCAGTACCCCGGAGCAGCGCGTGGTCGCCGCGACGGAGTACATCACGAAGTACCGCCGTCTGCTCGAGCCGGGTCTCCACCAGGCGCAGGACGGCTCGTTCCTCCGTTGGCGCGAACTGGCGATCACCTATGACTTTGGGTCGAGCGCAGCCAGACGGCTCGGCTTTAGCAATACCAGCGTGACGCTGGCGGGGCGCAACATTCTCATGTGGACCAGGTACCCTGGACTCGACCCGGAATCCAACGAGAACGGACGCGGTTCGACCAATACGCTCTCCGACAACTTCCAGAACGCCACCGACGGTTTCGGTCTTCCGATTCCGCGTCGTGTGTCGCTCGCGATCAATCTTGGCTTCTAACCCGGACTACACCCAATGCCTCTCGGAAACTCCAGCGTGGGTGCGGCATCTCGCCGCCGTCGATCTGTCGTGAGCGCGCTCGCGCTCAGCGCGATCGCCCTGTCGTCCTGTCAGATTTTCTCCACTGAAATAAAGAATCCCAACGCGGTAACGGAAGACGCCATCGCGACCGCGTCGTCGGCGGCGACGTCGCTGGTCACAGGGTTGTACGGCTCGGTAAACGCGGCTGGCAATCAGGTCGCCGGCACGTCGGGTGCGGCGGCCGACGAACTCACGTGGGTCGGGTCGCGTGAATACTGGAACCTGCTTGATGTCGGTGA
>JANLVM010000164.1:0-4535 GCA_031364015.1 Gemmatimonadaceae bacterium | reverse complement strand
CGGCATGCTGCAGCTCTTCTGGGACACGGTGCATCCGCTGCCCGAGGATGACGATCTCGAGTTGCGCAGCGGGCCAATCGCGTTCATCGGCAACAAATTGGTCGTTCCGGCAAAGATGACGGTGTTGGGTGCCACAGGGTTCACCTTGGTGCAGTATGTTGAATCGCGGACGGTGCCGACTGAAGTAGAGTCTGACGGCGACCGCAGTAAGAGTGATTTGCGCGCCCAGTTAATTGGGCAAGGGAAGCAGACTCCGGAAGCGATCGACGCCGCCATCGAGCTGTTGAACAAGGTCAGCGCGCGCGCGATTCTTGCCGACGTTGACCTGTCGATTGGTGCGCTGGCCGCGCTAGAGAAGATTTCCGACGAGCGCTTCGGTCGTGACGCGCCGGCGTTCAATGCGTTGCGGGGCGCGCTCGATGAGGTGCGCCGGTTCGTCGCCGGACAGGTCGCGCGGCTGCTGGAGCTCGATCCCGACCCGATCGTCGAAGAGAGCGTCGAGGGCGACGCGGGCGCGGCCGGCGATGACGACTCGCCAATGACGGCAGAGCCGAGCAACCGAGCCGATGCCGCGAAACGCATCGGTGTAATTGCGCGCTGGGTTCGGCAGCAGGACGCCGCCAGCCCGGCACCGTACCTCATGGTGCGCGGATTCCGATGGGGGGAACTACGCATCGCCGCGCCCGATCTCGAGCCGAAGCTTCTCGAAGCGCCCGCCACCGCGACGCGCGCCAGACTCAAGACGTTCCTGCTCGACGGGAAGTGGGCGGAGCTGCTCGAGCAATCGGAAATGCTGATGGCCACGGCAGCGGGGCGCGGATGGCTGGATCTCCAGCGCTATGCGCTCACCGCCTGCGCGCAGCTCGGCTCCAGTCACGACGCCATTGCCGCTGGCATTCGCAGTGAACTGCGCGCGTTGCTGCGCGCGTTGCCGCAGCTAACCCGGATGACGCTTATGGATGACACCCCCACGGCCAACGAAGAAACGCGCGCCTGGCTGGACAGCGAAGGACTCACAGCGCCCGAGGCGAGCGCTGCCGCCGACGTGACGGGTGCCTTCGACGACACGCCGGACACCGGCGTCTCCGATGGGAGCGAGATGCTGGCCGAAGCGCTCGAAGACGACGCCTCATCGGCCCATCAGGGTGGATTCACACGCACGCGGGCGATACGGAAGTCGGCCACGGCGCGCGGACGGGACACGTTCGATCTCGCGCGCAGTGAGTTGTCGGCCGGGCGCCCGAATCGCGCCATTGAGCTGTTGATGGCCGATTTGGCCCGCGAGCAGTCACCGCGCGGCCGATTCGTGCGTCAGACGCAAATTGCCTACGTGATGGTCGAGGCGGGGCTGGACGCCGTCGCCACGCCGATCCTGCAACGACTCATTGAGACGATCGACGAGAAGGCGCTGGATCAGTGGGAGTCGGGACCCATCGTGGCACAGCCCATGGCGCTGATGTGCCGTGTGCTCGACCGCAGCGGCGAGGAAGCCGCCCAGCGCTACGACCTGTACCTCCGGGTGTGTCGACTCGATCCGTTGCAGGCCATCGCGTTGCAGACGAAGTAACGGACGCGCGACATGGCTCGTACCGAACTCGATCGCGCGGTCCGTCCGTCACTGTTCGATCGCCTGACGGATTTGACGCCGCGCGAACCGGCGGATCACCAGGTGAGTCGCGAAGAGTCGGCCACCGCGTACCGACGATCGGTGCAACGTGATGTCGAGGCGCTGCTCAACACGCGTCGTACCATCGTCGCCGTGCCGGTCGGATGCCACGAGATTCTGCGGTCGGTCCACGAGTACGGGCTGCGCGACACCACGGGGCTTGCGGTAGGGACCACCGCCGGACGTCGGCGGCTCACGGACGACATTCGCGAGTCGCTGCTGCGCTTCGAACCACGGCTCATTAACGTGCGCGTGGTACTCGTGGACAGCAGCGAGCTGAGGGCCCAACAAGTCCGTTTCACGATCGAAGCAACGCTGCGCATGGACCCCAGCCCCGAACAGATTGTGTTCGACACGGTGCTGGAAGTCGCTCGTGGGACGTACGACGTTGCCAGCACCACCTGATGCAGGACGATCTGCTGCTCTATTACGAACGGGAGCTGACGTATCTGCGGAAGCTCGGCGCCGAGTTCGCCCAGAAGTATCCCAAGGTCGCCTCTCGTCTGCAGCTGGAATCCAGCAAGACGGAGGACCCGCACGTCGAGCGCTTGCTGGAGGGGTTTGCGTTCCTGGCGGCGCGCGTACACCGTCGCCTGGATGATGATTTTCCGGAAATCTCGGAAACCCTGCTCGAGATGTTGCATCCGCAGTTGGTGCGACCCGTGCCCGCGATGTGCATCGTCGATATGCCGCTCGATCCGGCGCAGGGGCGTCTCCCCGAGGGGCACCACGTCCCGCGCGGCAGTACGCTGCACTCGCGGACCGCGGACGGCGTGGCGTGCGTTTTTCGTACGGTCTACGACACGACGCTGTGGCCCATGACGGTGACGGCCGTGCAGTGGACGTCGCCGGATCGGGTGGGAGCGGGCTCGGTTGGACGCGAGGCGGTGGGTGCCATTCGGGTCGAACTGCGCGCATTCGACGGGGTGAAGCTGCAGGATCTGGCCATTGATTCGTTGCGCCTCTTCCTGGCCGGTGACGCCAGCGTCGCCGACACGATGTACGAGTTGCTGTTGAACAATGCGTCGCCGGTCATCGTGCGCAATCCCGATCGGCCGACCGCGCCCCCCGTCGTGCTTGGACGTCGCGCTGTCACCCCAGTCGGTTTCGGTCCCGACGAGCAGATGCTGCCTTTTGCGACGCGCACGTTCACCGGTTTCAACCTGTTGCTCGAGCTGTTCACCTTTGCCGAAAAGTTCCGATTCGTGGAAGTGCAAGGCTTCGGTGCGGCGCTACGCGCACTCGGCGCGACGGACCGTGTTGAGGTGGGGTTTCTGCTGACGCCGTTTGAACGAGCGGAGCGACGACAGGCGCTGGAGTTGGAACTGTCGCCACAAAGTTTTCGAATCAGCGCGGTGCCGGCCGTCAACCTGTTCGAAGCGGTGGCGGAACCGATTCTGCTTACCGAACGCACGTTTGAGCATATCGTCGTGGCCGACGCGCGACGACGGGTCCCCGTGCAGGTATGGAGTGTCGATCGGGTCAAACTGGTCGAGGTTGACGGGGGGGCAAGTCGCGAACTGTCGCCGCTCTATTCCCATCGACATCAGGTCGGCGGCGCCGGCGATGATGTGTTCTGGAACACCACGCGTCGCGCGTCCGGATGGCGCACGGACAGCGGTTCGGAGCTGTGGCTCGGGTTCACCGACCTGTCCGGTGAATTGCGCGCGCCCGATGCCGACGTGGCCTCGCTGCACGTGACGTGCTTCAACGGCGACCTTCCAAGTCTCCTGCCATTCGGCGTGGACGAGCGTGGTGATTTCGAACTCCTGAGTGGCGGGCCGATACAGCGCATCACGTGTATCGTGACCCCCACCAAGACGGTCCATCCGGCGCTCGGCAAGGCACTGCTGTGGCGCATGATCTCGTCGCTCTCGCTGAATCATCTATCGCTCGCCGACGGGACGCCGGATGCCCTGCGGGAATTGCTGCGCCTGCACAACGTGAATAATTCGCTCAGCGCTGAACGTCAGATTGACGGATTGGTCGGGGTACGCAGTGAGCCGTCCTTCGCGCGTGTCGCGGCCCAACATGGCATCGCGTTTGCGCGGGGACGACAAATTGATCTCGAGTTCGATGAAGAGCAGTTTCCGGGCGGCGGGATGTTCCTCATGGCCAGTGTGCTCGAACGATTCGTCGCGCTGTATGCGTCGATGAACAGCTTCACGAAGATGAGCGTGCGATCGCGACAGCGGCGGCGTATCGTCGCCGATTGGCCGGCCCGTGCCGGGTGGCGGACGCTGCTATGAATGCCGAGCGGAAGGCGCAGGCGCGCGAGCGGCTCGAGGCCGCGCTCCGGAACGAAGGTCAGGGCTTCGAATTCGTGCAGGCGATGCGATTGCTCTCGCAGCTGTATCCCGACCGGGCTGCGGTTGGCGGCTGGGACGATCCGGCGCGCGAAGTGGTGCGCCTCACGGTGCCACCGTCTTTCGCGTTCCCGCCGTCGCAGATCGCCTTTCTCGAACTCCCGGTGACACCGGCCCCGAAAGAGGGCGGACGTCGCGAGCCCGCGAGTCCGGCGCGCATGGGCGTGCGCTTCTTCGGACTCATCGGCCCGCAAGGCGTGCTGCCGCACGTGTACAACGAGCATGTCGCCGCGCGTACACGCGCCAAGGACACCGCGTTTCGCGACTTTCTCGACCTGTTCCATCACCGCGCACTGTCGCTGTTCTATCGGGCCTGGGAGCGCCATCGGCCGACGGTTCCGGCCGAGCGCGGCCAGGAAGATCGGCTGCGCTCGCATTTGCTCGATTTGGTCGGTGTCGGTACGGGCGCTGTGCAAGCGAGGTCGGCGGTACCACTGGACGTGTTGGCACACTATGCGGGACTGCTGGCACTGCGCACTCGGCCCGCCGAGGGCCTCGTACAG
>JANLVM010000828.1:0-4146 GCA_031364015.1 Gemmatimonadaceae bacterium | reverse complement strand
GGCCGCAGTGTAGACGTGGCGCTTGTAGGCGCGCGTCGTGGCTCGATCATCATTTCGGAAATCTTCGCGTATTATGGCCCGCCCGAGCGGGGCTTCGACAACTACGTGTACGGCACGTACATGGAGGTCTTCAACAACAGCGACACCACCGCATACCTCGACGGGCTTCTGTACGTCCAGACCTCATCCTTGTGGCATCGAGCCGACCCAACTACCGGCCTGTGCGATGCGCTGCCGAAGAACCTACGAGTGGACAACGCGGCGGTGTCCACGAGCTTGATCCGAGCGTTTCCAGGATCCGGTCGGGATTTTCCGATTCGAGCGGGCGAAGCGAAAGTTATCGCGATGGATGCGATCAATCATGTCACCGCTGCCCCGGTCTTTCGGCAGCTGGACCTCTCTCGCGCCGATTTCGAAGAGTTCTGGACGGACTCGGATGTCGATAACCCGTTCGCCGTGAACATGGTGCGAGTGTACCGCGGGACGGCGGGAGTGTTTGGCCGTGGGTATGGGTTCATGATCTTTGGAGGTTCAGGCCAGTTGGTGCTGCTCGCGCCTGACGCGCGCGCGCGGATCACCGAGGTGACGGTACCCAGTGGGTCTGCGACGGGTTCGGCAACCACGTTTGCACGCCTGCCGAGCGAGTATGTACTCGATGTCCTTGCGCTCGAATCGACTGTCCCGCCAGTCGGAGACGGTTACTGCGCGCCGTGGACGAGTCCCACGTATGATCGTGCGCCGGCGCCCCTTCGCAACTTTCTCGTGCGACAGGCGATCGCCCGACGGTCGCTCGGTCGTGCGGTCGGCGGCAACGAGATCCTGCAGCGCACGAAAAACTCCGCGCGCGACTTCATGCTAGCCGAACCGCTCAAGCGATCGCTGGACAAGTGACCCGTCTCTGCACTCCAGTGCGTACGACCTCGCACCAATCTCACGGTCTAGTCTGCCTTTCGTTACTGAGGTCAGCGCGCATATCAAAGTCGCGAACTAACCGCCCAATCCCCACATTTACAGCAAACCGACACGGGCGGAGCTATTCGCACGGTCGCTCGATAATCACAGATAGCCACGCGATCGTGACCCCACTCCGCACCGCGCTGCGCAGACTCTCCCTTGCGGCCCTCTTCACGATGGCCTGCGCCACAGCCGCAGTAACGCCGCTGTCCGCGCAGACCGTCGGTGCGCGCCTCGACGGCACCGTCCGCATTCGCGGTACCAACGCCCCGGTGTCCGACGCCACCGTCGCCGTCGAAGGCACCGACCTCGTTGCCCGCACCGACTCGCTGGGTCGCTACATCCTGCTGCGCGTGCCCCCTGGGCCGCAGGTCCTCATTGCGCGCCGGCTCGGCTACGCCCCCGCCCGCACGCCGGTCACCGTGCCGGCCTCCGGTTCGCGCACGGTAGACATCATCATCGCCACCAGTGCGCTCCAGCTCGACCAGCTCATCGTGACAGCCGATCGCAGCGGACGCGCCAAGGGTGAACTCGGTACCGCGAGCGTGATTAATCGCGACGCCATTGCCAACCAGATCGCCAGCAGCCTGCAAGGCATCCTCGAACTCGTGCCTGGCGTGCCGCTGCAGCCGCCAGGGCTCGACGCTTCGGCGCAGTTCTCACTGCGCGCGCTGGCGACGCTCGGCACCGCCGGCACGGGCGGCGTGAGCGGGCCCGGTGCCGCAGACATTGGCGCGTCGGGTACGCTTATCGTATTGGACGGCGTACCGCTTTCGAACAACGCGAACTTGCAAACTGTCGGCGTGCGCGGCGAGACAGTGCCGCCCGCCTCGACCGCAGGAGGCGGCATCGACCTGCGGCGCATCCCCGCAACGACACTGGAGCGCGTTGAAGTCATTCGCGGCATTCCGTCGGCGCGTTGGGGCGACCTCACGCAGGGCGCCATCATCGTCGATACGCGAGCCGCCGCCACCGCACCCGAGTTCGCCGCGCGATTCGATCCGCGCACCTTCGAGGGAAACCTCGTCGGCGGACGGGCTTTTCAGGATGAGCGGCAGGCATTCACCGCGACGGGCAACATTGCGCAGACCTCCTCGGCGCGCACGCTCAGCAGCAACACCACCACGCGCGGTGCCGGCCAGTTGGCGCACCGTATGCGCCTGGGAGTAGCGGAAGGCGATCGTCGTGGACCTGACGGACGGTCGCCGTTGGCGCGCCTCACGCTCGACACGCGACTCGACTGGTGGCAGCTCAAGTACAGTTCTCCCGAACGCATCGACGTGCAGCCTGGACGCAATTCCTTTCAAGACGATCACGGTCTCCGGCTCGGCGAACGTGCACGCCTCGCACTCGCTGGCGGAACGATGGAACTCACGGCCGCCTACGATGCGCAATCGCAAAGTACGCGCGAAACGCGTCTCATTGGCCGACCAACGACGCCGTTCACTGATCGGCTCACGGAAGGTCGCAATATCGGCACGTACGTCGAGGGTACGTACTCGGGCGCCTACGAACTGCTGGGCGCGCCGCGGTTGCTGTACTCGCGCCTCGAATGGGAGCGTGCCACGCGCTCGAATGCGGGACGTATCGCACAGATTCGTCTCGGCACAGAGCTGCGTCGCGAATGGAACGGGGGAGACGGCTACATCTTTTCGATTGCGCGGCCACCACAGGTCAGCACCTTCAACGGCACCACCGGTTACGATCGTCCGCGACGTTTCGATGTCATTCCGGCCTTTGCCACCAGCGGACTGTACGCCGATACGCGCTTGTCCGTGCGTCGCGGTCAGATGACCGCCGAGGTACAGCCTGGGGTGCGATTGGAAACCTTGCATGACGGTGAATGGTGGACGAGCGGGGCGCGGTCGTCGATGCTGCAGCCACGCCTGACCGCGCAACTGTCGCCGCGCCCGTGGTTGCGTTTTCGCGGCGGCGCTGGCGCCGTGAGCAAGTCGCCCACCATCGCGCAGATGAACCCGGCGCTGCAGTACTACGACCTCGTCAATGTGAATCGCTTCACGCCAGACCCGCGTGAGCGGCTGGCCGTGGTGACGACGTTCATCAAAGACCCAACCAATCCCGCACTCGGCCTCTCGCGCGCGGCCAAGCGCGAACTGGGGCTCGAACTGGATGGCGGCGCACGACGTGGTTCAGTCAACCTCACGTGGTTTGATGATCGGGTGCGCGGTGCGGTGACGCTGCGTCGTGATCCGCAGCCGCTGCTGCGCGCTCGTTATGCGCTGGCCGATACTGGCCGTGGTACCGGGCAGCCGGGCCGCATTGTTGACCCGCCGATTGCACGGGAACCTGTGCCCGTATTTCTGGATCGCTATGTGAACAGCGGCCGACTGGACAGCCGCGGTCTTGAGTTCATCGTCGCCTTTCCCGTCATTCCCGCACTCCGTACGCGACTGGAATTAAGTGGCGCCACGATTGAGACGCGCTTCGCAACCGATGATCGTGATTTCGGGCCAGCGACGCGACTCAACGATTTCCAGGTGGACACGATCATCAAACGCGTCGCCTACTTCGAGGGGACATCGACACGGTCGAAACAGTCGATACTCACCTGGCGGCTCGTGCATCATCAACCCGATCTCGGACTCGTGATCACGACCACCGTGCAACAGCGACTGGGATTCGAGCGCCAGATCCTGAGCCGCACCGACTCGCTGGCCTTCGTGGGGTATATCAATCGGGCGGGTACGCTGGTGCCCGTGCCGGAGTCTGACAAGCTGCAGGCGCAGTTCGCGGATTTGCGCAGGCTGCGACCGGCCACCAGCGGATCGCTCTCGCGTCAGCCGGATGATTGGGTGATGTCGTTGCAGGTGGCCAAGTCACTGGGCCGGAACGGACGCTTGTCGTTCTACGTATTCAATGCGCTCGACAAGTTCGTGACGTTCGGATCAGGTGGTAGCGCGCGGGCGTTGCCTTCCACGCGTTTCGGCGCTGAGCTGACCGTTCCAACGAGTGAGATCTTTGGCGGTGCGCGATGAAGGCGCGGACGGTCCTTTCGGCGATGCTGCTGGCTCATGCCCTCGCCGTCGTGCCTGGGGTTGCGCGAGCGCAGGATGCACCACCGTCGGCGTGGGGGCGTGCGCACGATGCGACCGGCGCGTCGTCGAGCGGCACAGCCGCGTGGCTTGGCGCGTGGTCGCCGATGCGACCAATTACGGACATCGCACGCGGGCT
>JANLVM010000753.1:0-5288 GCA_031364015.1 Gemmatimonadaceae bacterium | reverse complement strand
GGAATCGCCAGCGCAGCAGGAGACGCATCCACCAGGTCGTGCGCACCCGCAGGCCCGGACCGCCCGCGAACTGTGCGCCGACGACTGCATAGGTCATGCGCACATGCTCGGCGATTTGCGCCGGTGACCAGTGTGTGTGGTTGGGTTTGCGCTCCCAGCGGACGTCGGCAATCGCCCGCGCCGCCTCGACCAATTCGACCACGGCGCGCTGATGGTCGGCGCGGGCAACGTCGGGGTCGAGGGTGATCTGCATGACAAAGAGTCGGGCCGACGCACTCAAGGCGCAAGGATCTGCGCCGCCGTTTTCGGTGGATATCGTTTCGCGCTCAACGACGTCTACCTATCCCGCACAGGGCTTCAATCGTGTCCCACGTATAGCTTCCGCACCTGAATGCGACGCCAACGCCACCCTCCCGAGAGACGGATCCTGTTGCCGTGAGTGACGCTCCCGCGATAGTTCTGGAAGCCATAGCCCACCGGTTCGGACGCCGGTGGGCGCTTCGTGGCGTCTCACTCTCAGTAGCCCAAGGAGAAGTTCTCGCGATTATCGGACACAACGGCGGTGGCAAAAGCACCCTGCTCCGCGTGGCCTCTACCTCTGTGCGCCCCACCCGCGGAATTGGAGCGGTGTTCGGCCGGGACCTCGTCAACGACCCCCAAGCGGTTCGGTCGCTGGTCGCGCTGCTGTCAACCGAACCCGGCGTGTACGGCGATCTTACGGCGTTGGAGAACCTGAAATTCGCCGCCCGGATGCTCGGCACGGCGACCGATTCGGTCACGCTGCAGCGCGCATTAGATCGCGTGGGACTGGGTCTCGAAGGACACGAGCGCGCACGCAACATGTCATCCGGTATGCAACGCCGACTCTCCATTGCACGCCTCTTGTTGCGCGCGCCACAACTGCTGCTGCTCGACGAGCCCTACAATTCCCTCGACCCCCAGGGTGCCGGTCTGGTGAACGAACTCATACGCGAAACGCGTGATCGCGGTGGCAGTGTCTTGCTGGTCGCCCACGACCTGTCGCGAGGGGAAGGTCTCCCCGATCGCATCGTCGAAATGCGTGATGGCCTGTTGGAGGGAGTCCAATAATGGCGACGTCGGCACTCATGACCTCACTACGCGGCGACTGGAACCGCGTTCGCGCCGTGGCCTGGAAGGACCTCACCGCTGAGCGCCGTACCAAGTCGAATTTCAACGCCGTCGTCGCGATGGCGGGGTTGATCCTGCTGTTTTTCGGATTTGCCCTGGGCCCCGACGCCGAGGGACTGCGCAACGCCGCGTCGGGTGTGCTTTGGCTGACCATCCTCTTCAGCGGCGTGCTCGCGTTCAATCGATCGTACCAACTCGAGCTCGAGGCGGGCGCGCTCGAGCAGTTGCTCCTCTATCCGGGAGAGCGCTGGGCTATCTACATCGGCAAACTACTGGCCAACCTAGCGTTCGTCTTTCTGGTGGAAGTGGTCACCCTCCCGCTCACGGCGGTTTTGTACCATGTCGCATTCCCTGAGCGGTGGCTGGCGGTGCTTGGCGTGCTCATCCTCGGCACCACCGGTTTCGTGGCGCTGGGAACGCTCTATGCCGCGATGGCCAGTCGGAGCCGATCCCGTGAAGTGCTGCTCCCGCTGCTGCTATTCCCCATGTTGGTCCCAGTATTGATAGCGGCCAGCGGTGCGACGGCCTCCCTGCTCGTGGGTGATGTCATGGGAGATAGCCGGGCGTGGATCCGGCTCCTGGCGGCTTTCGATGCCATATTCATTGTAGCGGCGACGTGGGCCTTTCAATTCGTCATCGAAGGATGAGAACCGACTCGAATGACTGAGACAGTAGTGGGGACAACCGGTGCCACGTCACGGCCAGTGCAGAGCTCGCTGGAGCTGCCTCCGCGCGCGCAGTGGCTGGTACTGATGACTTGGCTCACGCCGATCGTCCTCGTGGCTTCGCAGGTCTACTTCATTATGGCATCGGCGCCCGACCGCGATATGGGCCACCTGCAGAAGATCATGTATGTGCATGTACCCGCAGCCTGGAACGCCTTCCTGGCGTTTTTGCTGGTCTTCATCCAGAGCATTCGCTATCTGTGGAAACGCGATGAACGGGCCGACCTGCTGGCGGCGGCCGGTGCTGAGGTGGGTGCGGTGCTCACTGGGCTGACGTTGGCCCTCGGTTCTATCTGGGGTCGCCCCACTTGGGGCGTGTGGTGGACATGGGACGCGCGGTTGACGTCGACCGCAGTGCTCTTTCTGGTGTATGTCGGCTACCTGGCGCTGCGCGGACTCACCGACGATCCCGAGCGACGCGCCCGCTGGAGCGCGGCCGTGGGAATTCTCGGCGCGCTCAACGTGCCCATCGTGTACATGTCAGTGAAGTGGTGGCGCACGCTGCATCAGATGCAGTCGGCGCCCAGCACGCTCGATCCGACGTATACGTGGGGGCTTCGCGCCAACGCGTTCGCCTTTCTGTTCCTGTTGATCGTTTTCATTGCCTATCGCTACCGTGGACTCCTCGCCGAGCGCGTCCTGGAACGCCAGCTCGACGACGCCGCATTATCTCGGAGAGGCCCGTCATGAACGGCATGGTCGTCAATTCGTGGCCCTATGTGATCGCGGCCTACGTCGTCACGTGGGTGGTCATTCTCGGCTACACCATTCGTCTTGTACTCATGGCGCGTCGGATCAGCGCTTCACGTTCTCACTCGGTATC
Source organism: Gemmatimonadaceae bacterium (assembly GCA_031364015.1). Classification (GTDB taxonomy): domain Bacteria; phylum Gemmatimonadota; class Gemmatimonadetes; order Gemmatimonadales; family Gemmatimonadaceae; genus Gemmatimonas. The sequence goes on along the minus strand of JANLVM010000753.1, from coordinate 2,591 downwards.
ACGCTCATGAGCGCCTCTCCTGAACCCGGCTCCGTGAATGGCCTCGTACCACTTGCACGCAGCCCATCGCGCAAGCCGCTCGCGATTGCCGCGATCGTGATATTGGCAGGCGCGTTTGGCTACTTGGCGTATGGCGGTGTTGAGGACAACCTCGTGTACTTCCTCACTCCCAGCGAACTGATGGCCAAGGGCGACAAGGCGATCGATCGCCCGGTGCGACTTGGCGGACAGGTCGTTCCCGGTTCGGTGCAGTGGAACGCCGAAGCTCTCGATTTGCGGTTTCGGGTGACCGACGGCACGAAAGAGGTGCTGGTGCACTCCACGGGTGCGCCGCCACAGATGTTTCGAGCCGGTATCGGCGTGGTGGTAGAAGGCCAACACAGGCGGAGTGGCGTGTTCGAATCGCACAGCCTGATGGTGAAGCATTCCAACGAGTATCGTGCACCGACGCCGGGTGACTCGGCGCATCCGGCGCGCCTCGACAAGACACTCATCCGGAGTTCGGGCGCGTGACCCGCCTTCTTGGACTCGCCACGATATGGATCGCGTTGGCGATGTCAGTCGGCGGCATTGTCGCCGCAGTTGTTGGACTCACCCGCAAGCGACCCGCGTTCGTGGTCGGCGCCCTGCAGACCGTCTACGTCAACTTCGTATTGCTGACGATCGCCACGGCGGCCATGATCTACGCGCTCGTCACGCACGACTTCAGTGTCGAGTACGTCGCACAGGTGGGAAGTCGTTCCACGCCGGTGTTCTACACCGTCATCTCCCTCTGGGGCGCGCTCGAGGGATCGATCTTGTTCTGGGGTTGGGTGCTGGCGATGTACAGCGCCGTGGTCGTCTGGACTAATCGGCGCCGTGTTGGTGATCTTGTCCCGTGGTCCACCGTCGCGTTGCTGAGCATTTGTTTGTTCTTCTACATCTTGCTGGTGGGTCCGGCCAATCCATGGCATTTGGTGAGTCCGACACCGTTAGACGGACCGGGTCCAAACGCGCTTTTGCAGAACCACATTCTCATGGGAGTGCATCCGCCGCTTCTGTATTTGGGCTACGTGGGGATGTCCGTGCCGTTTGCGTTCGCGGTCGGCGCGCTGCTCTCCGGCGAGATTCACACCGACGACTGGATCAAACTCACGCGACGGTGGACGCTGAGCGCCTGGTCGTTCCTGTCGATGGCGATCATTGCGGGCATGTGGTGGTCGTACGAAGTGCTTGGCTGGGGCGGCTACTGGGCCTGGGATCCCGTCGAAAACGCGTCGTTCATGCCGTGGCTGACCGCCACCGCCTACTTGCATTCGGTCATGGTGCAGGAGCGACGTGGCATGCTCAAGCTGTGGAATGTGAACCTCATCGTGTCGACGTTTCTGCTCACGATCCTGGGAACGTTTCTGACGCGTTCGGGGATTATTTCGTCGGTGCACGCGTTTACAACCGGCACCATCGGCTTCTACTTCCTGTCGTTCATTGCGATCTGCATCGTCGTGTCACTAGTGCTGGTGGCTGGCAACAGTGAGAAGCTGCGAAGCGATGGACGTCTTGATTCGGCCGCATCGCGCGAGACCGTGTTCCTGTTCAATAACCTGTTCCTGACCGGTTTCACGTTCGTCGTGGTACTCGGCACGCTGTTTCCGCTCGTGGCGGAAGCCTTCAAGGGCGTCAAGGTCACCGTCGGTGCGCCGTTCTTCAACAAGATGACCATCCCGATCTGCGTGAGCTTGTTGTTTCTCATGGGCGTCGGGCCGTCACTGCCGTGGAAGGCCGCGTCGCGCGAGCAACTCCGCACGCTGTTCGTGTGGCCCTCCGTGGTGGCTCTCAGCATCATCGTGTTGTCGGTTGTACTTGGTATGCGCGATGCGTATGGCATTGCCGCGTTCGCGTTCGCGGGTTTTGCGCTGGTGTGCAATCTGCGCGAGTACCGTATCGGCACCATGGCGCGCGTTCGCGCACACGGAGAAGCGATTCCGGTCGCGCTGGTGCGACTGGTGGCGTCCAATCGTCGGAGGTACGGCGGTTTTCTGGCCCACATCGGTATCATCACGGTCGCCGTGGGCATTACGGCGTCGTCGAGTTTCCGTTATGAACGTGAGGCCACGCTCAAGCCGGGTCAGGTGATGCCGGTGAAAGGCGATTTGTCGGTGCGGCTCAAGTCCATGTGGGGCAAGCAGGAACCTCAGCGCGAGGTGGTGGGTGCCGACGTCGAGATTCTGCGTAAAGGCACCGTGATTGGCATGCTCGATCCGCGTATGAATTTCTATCGCTCGCAGGATCAGCCCGTGCCGACACCGGCCGTCCGTAGTCGACCCGCCGGCGACGTGTACATCAACCTCATGGCCTTTACGCCCGACGGGCAGTCCGCGACGCTACGGGTGATTCTCGAGCCGTTCGTGCCATGGATCTGGTTTGGCGGGCTTGTGGTGTCGATCGGGGCGTTCGTATCGGCGTGGCCGGTTTCACGACGCGCCGAAGGACGAGTGGCCGTTGTCGTCGCCAATGCCACTCCACGCAGTGCGACCGGCTCGGGATTTGCCGGAGCCGCCCTGTCTGCCACACCGGCGCCCACACTCCCTGGCGTCACCAGTTGAGACGCCGCC
>JANLVM010000324.1:0-7090 GCA_031364015.1 Gemmatimonadaceae bacterium | reverse complement strand
CCCGATGCCTACCGACTCATTCGCGTGCTCTACCGCTTCATAAACACCGACTGACCTACCATGAAACGTCTCGTTGCACTGCTCACGCTGCCGTTCAGCCCGTTGATCGCGCAGCAACCGCCCGCCATCGCTCGAATCGTGGTATCGCCCCGCTAGCCGCACCATGACCGCCGGCGACACCCTGCGTCTCCGCGCCGAAGCACGTGATGCACAAGGCAATGTTATTCCCAACGTCACCTTTCGATATCGACTTGGCGGATCGGCGCGATTCGAAGGGCGTGTGGATTCGCTTGGACTCGTAACGTCTGGTTCCACCGCCATTCTTCCGGTGACAGTGACTGCCACGCTTCCCGGAGCCAAGCCGACCTTCGAAGTCATTGAGATTCGGGCGCTGGCTGGCCCGGCCGCGAGAATCGACGTATCGCCAGGCACCGCCAAGCTGGTTGCGGGTCAACGGCTGCGTGTTACTGGTCGCGCGTTCTCGGCCGCGGGCGATAAGCGCACCGATCGCGTGATGTGGAAGAGTTCCAATCCCGCCGTCGCCACCGTGAGTGCCGCTGGAGTCATCGGAGCGGTGAAATCCGGAAGCGCGATCGTCACTGCCAGCGCCGGGTCCGCCAGCAATAAGATCGCGGTGTCGGTGGTCTCGGGCTCTCTCACGTCGCTGGCGCTCACTCCCGGCAACGTCGACGCGCGTACAGGTGATGTGCTGCGCTTCGCTGTGTCGGCGAAGGACGCAACCGGCAAGGCGATTGCTGGCCTCACACCCACGTGGAGCTTCTCCCCCGGACAGGGCGCCATCGACAGCGATGGCGCGTTCGTGGGCTACGAGCCTGGCGAGTACACCGTCACGGCGTCATTTGGCGCTCGCAGCGTGGAATCCACCGTCACGCTTGCCGAACGCGATGTGCGCCGACCACTGTCGCTGGTGGGTCGTCTACCCCGTTCGCGCTTTAGCACCGAAGAAGTCTGGCTGCATCAGGACGGCAAGCACGCGTACCTCGGGTCGGGCGGTGGCGGCGATGTGCTGTACGCACTCGATATCAGCAATCCGGCCCAGCCCGTGGTCACCGACTCCATCGTCTCCAACACGCGTCGTGTGAACGACGTGATGACGTTCCCCGACGGAAAGTTTCTGGTATTTACGCGCGAAGGTGCCAGCGACCGCAAGAACGGCATTGTCATCTGCTCGCTCGAGGATCCGGCGCATCCAAAAGTGATCGCCGAGTTCACTGAGGGCGTGACGGGTGGCGTGCACTCCACGTTTGTGTACAAGCAGGACAAGTTCGGCACGTTCATTTTTCTCACCAACGACGGCACCGGCGCGCTGCACATCCTTGATGTGAACGATCCCTATCATCCCAAGGAAGTCGCGCGCTGGAAAACCGAAGGACGACCCGATGCCGGCCGCTCGCTGCACGACATCGATTTGCGCGACGGGTTGCTGTACGCCAGCTACTGGAACGATGGGCTCGTCGTGCTGGACGTGGGCAACGGTATCAAGGGCGGCTCACCATCGAATCCCGTCATGGTCTCGCAATTCAAGTATGATTTGAATGCGATGTACAAGCAGGTGGAGGTCGATGGTGGCCCTGGATTCATTCGTGGCACACATACGGCCTGGCGTCACAAGAACTATGTGTTCATCGCCGACGAAGTGTTTCCGGCCGCCTACCCCAAGGGCACCAAGGACGCGGCGGCTGGTCGCGCCTACGGTCGTTTGCAAGTCGTCGACGTGAGCGACATGGCGAACCCCAAGTCGGTCGCGTGGTACGAGCCCGAGTACGGCGGCGTGCACAACGTGTGGGTGGCCGGCGACACGCTGTACATGGGTGCCTACAACGCCGGCTTCCGCGTATTCGACATTTCCGGTGAGCTGCGCGGCGACTTGCGTGCCCAGGGCCGCGAGATCGGTCATCTCAACACGGCCGACATGGATGGCAAGGAAAAGAATGCCGCCATGACCTGGGGTGTTGTCGTGAATCCCAAGGATGGACTCGCCTACGTGAACGACAACAACAACGGCCTCTGGATCATCAAGATCGAACCCAAGCCGACGATCAAGGTCGTTCCGTAGCGATGAGCATCGTGGCACGCGCCCGCGCAATGGGTGTCACCGCGCTCGTTTCGATGGCGATGACACCCGGCGCGCTGCGCGCGCAGTCAACCGTTCCGCTGCGTGACTATCTGGTGCTCGTGGCCAGCGAGTCGGTCGACCGTGTCGCACTCATCCGCTTCGGCCCGTCGGGGGCGAGAATCGAGCGCGAACGGTACGTCGGTTGGTCGAGCATGGAAGTAGCCGGACCGCACGGCGTTGCCGTCGCACCGAATGCCAAGGCGTACTTCGTCACCACGGCGCACGGCACGCCGTTTGGTCGGCTGACCAGGTTCAACGTCGAAACGAACGCTGCGGAAGGCAGCGTGATGTTGGGAAACTTTCCGGCCACTGCGCAGGTCACCCCCGATGGGTCGCTCGTGTTCGTGGTGAACTTCAATCTCCACGGCGAAATGGAAACCAGCGATGTGTCCGTCGTGGCCGCGAACGAAATGGTCGAGATCGCACGCATCAATACCTGCACCATGCCGCATGGGTCACGCATCAGCACCGACGGGACCAAACACTATTCCGCGTGCATGATGGACGAGCAGCTGGTTGAGATCGACACGCGTGCGCTCTCGGTCAGTCGTCACTTCTTTCTCACGAAGGGCGAGGAAAAGGGTATGACTGGCGCGCCGACCGCGCGCCGCGCGACGGCACACGCTGGCCACGACATGGGTGGTCACGGCATGGAGCCGCCAAAGCCCGGCGACGTGTCGTGCTCGCCCACCTGGGCCCAGCCATCACGTGATGGCACGCGCGTGTGGGTGGCCTGCAACAAATCCAGTGAGATCGTGGAGATCGATACGAAATCGTGGAGGCTGGTGCGTCGGTTGCCCGCAGGTCCCGGCGTGTACAATCTCGGCGTCACGCCCGACGGCACCAAACTCATCGCCACCAACAAGCGTGATGCATCGGTATCGGTGTTCGATGCATCGAGTGGCACGGAGCTCGGGCGCATACCCACCACCCGCAAGGTCGTGCACGGCGTCGCTATCTCCGACGACGATCGCTACGCGTTCATTTCCGTTGAAGGCATTGGTTCCGAGCCCGGCACGGTCGATGTCATCGATCTGGGTACGCTCAAGAAAGTCGCGAGTGTCGATGTGGGACAGCAAGCCGGCGGCATTGATTTCGTGCGGTCGGAGCCAGCCAGACGGTAGGAGGCCGAGCCGGTACCTCGGACGAACGGCCGCCGAGGGGAAGCTTACGTCTCGAGCTTTTTGGACCAGTCTTCGACCGCAAGGCCCGGCACCCGTATCATGTGCTTCAGGTTCGCCGTCACCAACACACACCCTGCAGCCAGCGCGTGCGCGGCAATGGCAGCGTCGAAGTCCTCGATCCGTTCACCCTTGCGCTCCAGTGCGGCTTTGACCACAGCGAAAGCCTCGCTCACCTCGTCCGTCCACAGTGCGCGCCGAATTTCATATTTCAGGAGTTCGAACCGGGACGTTAGAGCGTCCTTTCTTTTGGACCGAGCAAGCCGCTGGATTCCGTAGGCAATCTCGGCCACCACAGGCTGCGGAATGGACACATCTGCTCGCGACACCCGTTTCAAGTGCTCTATGACGTGAGGTTCGCCCTTCATGAGTGACGAAACGACGTTCGTGTCCAGAACGTACCTCACAGACGTACAGGCTTCTTCGAACCCCGTTGCCGTTGTATCGTCTTGAGCATTTCCTCGACCGCCGCTTCGACTCCGGGCTCCGCCATCGCGAGCCGATCGAAGAAATCGGGCGACCAGTCCGAACCTGCCGTGACTTCGCGCTCCAGGGCTTGAACGATGAGCCGGTTCCGGCTGATCTTCAGCGCGCGCGCTTTGCGATCAACGGCGACGAGAATAGGCTTCGGGATGTGAACGCTGGTTGGCATAGTATATTGGCGAGTATACTCGTCGAATAGCGACCAGGCAAGGCGCACGACGCTCGCCTCGCATTCGGCGGCCATGCTATGCCATGAGCCGCCGGGCTACCTCGCGTTCATCATGCTCGAACGCATCGGCAAAGCTCTCGGTCTCGTCGTCCGTGAACCCCAGCGTTCCAGCGACCGCGCGCCATGCGGAGACGCCGCCCTCCACCTCGCCCAGCACGACGGCTGCGCGGGCATGCCCAAGCCCGAAGTACGGCGCCGTATCCATGAGGGCCCGGATCGACGCATCAGGGCCAGCGTCCTCGCTGATCCAGGTCTGGAGCTCGCGCGCACGATCCGGAAACGGGTTCAAGTCGTACGCCGGAGACAGGCGCCATAGATCGCCTTCCACGTGCAGGAAGCCGTGGTTGTGGAGGTGATCGTCCACGTTGTTGATGAGAATCGAGAACGCGATCCGCCGCCACAGTTCCTCCAAGTCCGGCGTCGCGTCCGCACTCTTTTGCCGGATCACGTCGGCCATCTCCGTGTACGCGTGCTCACCGCTGTCACCCGACGGCAGCGCCATGAGCGTGGCCGCCGACACGAAGAGAAGGCGCCGCTCCTCGCCGGTGTTCAATTCGCGGACGCGATCAAATCGCCGAATCACCGCGACCGGCACGCCTTCGCTGTCTTCCAGGCGTGCGTCCGCGACGTGGATGTTGGCGCGTCCTGCGAGGTGCAGCGCGAGCACTTCCCCTTTGGTGTAGGCGCGTTCGTCGGCCACACTCGGGAACTTGCCGAGGCAGAGGCCCCACCTGTCGTCGTGGATGCTGCACTTCGGCCGCATTCCCCCGAGCGACGTCCCACGGCCGCGCAGATACTCCAGGTCGGCCATCGTCTCCGTTTTCATCTCGACCGCGCGAGTAGCGCGGAAGAGCTCCTGCAACTCAAGGATCGGCGGCGTTGTGCGATTGCCGGTCGCCTGCGCTCGCTGGCAGACGCCGTGTTCATCGCGGAAGCGCAGGGCGCCAACCCGTGCGTGGTCGTCGACCGCGAGCAGGAAGTCGAATGCGGTGAGAATCGGCTCAAGGTCCTCGCCGCGGGCCTTTGCCAACTGCCGTCGTTTGGCATGATCGCGTTGGATTAGGCGCCGCGCCCATCCGTCCGGTTCCGTGTCCGCGATCGCCCCGTGGAAGCGTGAGCCATTCGACTCCTTTGCATGCGGGGCGAATTGCATGCCAGAAACCAAGGGCAGCGTTGGGTCGATGTTGTATCGGTCCGCGCGCCCGAGCCACGCCGCTGCGTACTCGAACGCGGCGTGCTCCCGGGGGCCGTCGCTCGTAAAGCGCAGGTGCCCGACGAGTGCGTCGCCCACAAGGACATCGAGCGTACGTTGCGTCGTCATAGAGAGCGTCGTGAACTCGGTCGGGAAGCGTGCGCTATTTCGCTTGCGGAGTCCGATTGACGCGGACTTTTTTGGGGAGCGCCGCGATTTGGAGGGTGGTCCCGATCTCGTCGGCCTGGGGCGCTGCGGCCTGCTCGAGCCCTCCGGAGTCGAGCCCCAAAACGAACATCGCCATCAAGTACGTCCCAATTGCGACGGTGGGTTCGCCATTCTCGACCCGTCCGTACGTCTGGCGGGTGACCCCAGCACGCTCGGCCATCATGGCGGCCGTCAGCTTCCGCCGTCGACGGGCGATGTTAATACCGCGCCCGAGCTGAAGCAGGGAGCGCCGAATCCGCGCAGGCAGAACGTCATCGGACGACATAAGGTATGATATAAATAACATTTGATGTTGTCAAGCATGATATATCATACGACGCATCCGAATGCCCAGATGTCCGCCCGTCGATCCACGCTTGAGCGCCACCTCGCGATGCAATCGCGTATCGCGCGCTTGGTACACTTCGCCCATGCCACCCGCACCCAGCGGTGCGAGGATTTCAAACGTGCCGAACTGCGTGCCCGGAGCAATCGTCATGAGTCGAGGATGTGGTGCGATGTGCGGCGGTGGCCAATCGCCGCGCGAAGCGCCGCGTAAACGGAGCCCGCGTTAGTGGCATCGAAGAAACGCGCCCGCTGATCGTATCGGCATGTACTTCACCCGAGAAACGCATGAAGAGCATACGCCTCAAGTGTCGCCGCCCCGCGAGTGGAGCGCCCGCACTCGTACTGCTGGCTGTCCCGCTCATCGCATTAGGCTCCCTCACTCCGCAGAGCTTGAAGTCCGGTGGCTCGCTCAACGAAACGGACGCGATGAGCGCCGTTCGCATGGCGCACACCGCAACCGCACTGCCCGACGGACGCGTGCTGGTTGCTGGCGGCTTTACGAGCGAAGCGAACGCTGCGCACGGCGCGGAAGCGTATGCGCCAGGCGCAGGACGTTTCTCGGCGTTGCCCCGTATGATCACCGTGCGCTACAGTCATACCGCGACCATGCTGCCGAACGGCAAGGTGCTGATTTCCGGTGGCTATGCTGCGGGGTCGACCACCATCGCCGCTGCCGAACTGTTTGATCCGGCGACGAACACATTTACGGCAACCGGATCGCTGCTGTCTGCCCGCTCCGACCACATCGCCGTGCTCCTCGGCGACGGACGGGTGCTCATTGCCGGGGGCCTCGGGCCGGACTGGACGTTTCTCTCGAGCGCCGAACTGTATGATCCCGAAACTGGCCGGTTTTCGCGAACGGGCAGCATGACCGCTGCGCGCGAGAGTCACATCGCGGTGCGGCTGCGGGACGGCCGTGTGCTGATCGCAGGCGGGCATCGCGGGCGCCGCGCGGACATCACACTGTACACGTCGGCAGAGACGTACGACCCGGTGCGCGGGACCTTTCGTCGCGTTGGTGACATGGGCGTGCGCCGCCACAAACATGATGCCGTCATGCTGCGCGATGGTCGCGTCCTGATTACGGGAGGCGCAGACGAGCGCGATGACAAGGGCGTCTACAACACCACCGAGCTGTTCGATCCCGGGTCGGGATCGTTCACGCCGGGTGCGGCGATGATGCGTCCACGGTACAAGCACAACGGCAGCTCCGTGCTGCTGCCCACGGGCGCAGTGCTGCTCGCCGGTGGTGCGCCGCAGGCTGAAGTGTACGACGCGCTCAGTGGCACGTTTTCGCTCGTGGCCGGCGATGC
>JANLVM010000685.1:0-1648 GCA_031364015.1 Gemmatimonadaceae bacterium | reverse complement strand
ATCGCCCAAGCCTTGACGCCCAGCAAGACCAAGGATGACTACGGCCTCCTGTGGTGGCTCAACCCGGGCCGCAAGGCTTGGCCCGCGCTGTCCGACAAGGCCTTTGCCGCCGTGGGCTATGGCTCGAACACGATTTGGGTGGATCCGGAGCGCGACCTCGTGGTGGTGTGGCGCTGGCACCAAGGCAATGGCTCGGAATTCCTGCGGCTCCTCGTCGACGCGATCAAAGATTGATGGCGGTTAGAGCCTTCTGCCCGCAGGGCCTTAGAGACCTTCTTCCGAGATCTTCCATGCGAGCGTGGCGAGAGCGATGGCGCCCATTTGGAGTTCCCGGGGGTTGACCTTGTCGAGGGTGTCGTTGCGGGAGTGGTGGTAGTCGAAGTAGCGCTGATTATCGGGCGTGAGGCCGAAGAGTGCGGCGCCGAGGGGACCGAGGGGGGCGACATCGGCTCCACCTCCACCGCCAAGGGTGAAACGCTCGATGCCCAAGGGTGCTAGGCTCGGCAACCACGAGCGGATTTTCGCGTCCTGGCCGGCCTTGAGCGACGTGTTGAACGCGCGTGGCATGAATCCACCGGAGTCGGACTCGATACCCGCCACATGCTTCTCGCCCGACATCTTCACGCCAAATGCATACGCGTCTGCTCCGCGCCCGCCGTTCTCCTCATTCATGAACAGCACCACGCGTACCGTGCGCTTGGGCCTGCCTGCGACCTCTTTGATCAGCCTGAGCGCGTCCAGAGACTGCACGATGCCCGCTCCGTCGTCGTGGGCGCCTACGCCTAGATCCCAAGAATCGAGGTGCCCGCCCATCACGATCACTTCTTGCGGCCACTGGGAGCCCCTCAACTCGCCGACCACGCTCGCCGATGGCGCATCTGGCAGGTTCTCACACGAGAGTTCAAGCCGAACGCGCGTGGAACCCGCCTTGACCGCCTTGCTGAGCCGATTGGCAGCGATGAGGCTCAGGGCCGCGGCAGGGATGCGGGGCGCGTCGGCAGCGTAGCGCATCGCACCCGTGTGGGGCTCGTCGTCCACCGCCAGCGTCATCGAACGCACCAACACGGCCACCGCGCCGAACGGAGAGACGGTGGAAGCCCCAGTGACCCGTTGACCAACCGCGCCGCCGTACATCGCAAACGTGCTGGTCTGCTTGGCGTCAAACCGCCCGTTGAAGAACACGATCTTGCCCTTGGCGCGCTCGCCCAACTTGGCGGCCTCTGCCAGCGAACCCACCTCGATGACCTCCGCCGTGATCCCCCCAGCAGGCGTGCCATCACTGCCACCGAGTGCGGCCACACTCAGGGAGTCTCCCCCAACGATCGTCGCCAACTCCTTGCCTCCCCGCACCCAGTGGGGCACCGTGCAAGGCACCAACCGCACGTTCTCGAAGCCCATGCGCCGCATCGTGGCTTCGCCCCAGGCAACTGCTTTGGCCGCGCCCTCAGAGCCGCTGAGCCTGCTGCCGCCGCTCGTGAGTTCCCGCAACAAATCGAACGCGTAGAGGTCCGTCAATCCTCGGTCTCGCATAGCCAGAACGGGGTCGGCCGAAGGCATCGGCGAGAGGGTTGCGAGGGCTGCAAGAAGGGTGCAAGTCACCATACGCGTAGTATGGCTTGGCAGCCACCCGCCACCAGCCATCGCCACC
>JANLVM010000675.1:0-6965 GCA_031364015.1 Gemmatimonadaceae bacterium | reverse complement strand
GTGAGATGTGCGGGCAGAAAGCCAAGCGACGAGTAAAATCCGATGTTGTCCATCGTGCGCGGCATCGTTTCGAGGCCAATCACCTTGGTGCCGTGACGCCGCAGCCAGCTCATGCCGCTTTCCACAATAAGCTTGCCGAAGCCCATACCCTGCAGGTCGGGACGCACGCACAGCGGACCCATCCACCCTTCGGTCCCGGAGTGATGCGCGATGTTGAACGCCGCGAGGTTTCCGCGCTCATCGCGCCAACAGAGCGCGCCTTCTCCCGCGCCAACAATCGCGTAGCGCCAGATGGCCGGATTGAGCGCTGGCACGCGCACGCCGGTCATACCATCGCGCCGATAGCGCTCGGTGAATGCCTCGGTAAACACAGAATTGAGCCCATCGATATCGTCGACGGTCGCCACCGATGGGCCATCCAGCGCCCGTGTGCTGCGGAAGGCACGAGTGGTCGCCGTCATGCAGACCGCACCGCCATCGCGTGATCGTCCGTCATCGCGTGATCGTCCGTCATCGCCAATACACCGGGCGTGACGATACTCGTGCCACGCTCTTCGTCGCAGCGCACCACCAGCACACGATCCAATCCTTCGCGAACCTGCTCGATATGGGTGATCACAATGACCTGTTCGAAGCGATCGTTCAACCGACGCAGCAACTCCACAACGTTCCCACGACGCGTGTCGTCCAACGAACCGAAAACTTCGTCGAGAATCAGTAACGAGAACGCCTGCCCGGCCCGTTCAGCGATCATCTGCGAGATCGCCAGACGCAGTACCAGGTTGCACAGATCTTCCTCGCCACCGGATATCACCGGTTTCGGCAGCCCATCTTCGAGGACGATCAGCGAATAGTCTTCGTCGAACTCCAACGCATTGTACCGCCCATCAGTGAGATCAGCGAGGAATCGGCTGGCAATCTCCGACAGTTCAGGCCGGAGTTGGAAATTGAGATCGGTGCGTAAGTCGTTCAGGGCCCGGTCCAGCTCGTCATGCAGCCGCTTGTCGCCTTCCAACTCCTCCAGTCGTGTCTGAAGCCTGGCCAGTTCGCGTCGCCCGCGATCCGCCGCGGCCATCTCGGCTTTCGCCCGCTCGGCGTCGGCGGCGGCCGCGACCGCCTCCAGCTCCGCGTGCCGAGCCGCGACCGTTGCCTGGTCGTGCGCGTCGCGCAGTGTCGCAAACTCGACATCCGACGGTCCCGCCGCACCGCGTTGAGCCTCCAGCATTACTACGCGCGTTCGCGCGGCCTCGAGGGCATTTCCCACTCGTTGCCGCTCGGCACGCGTGACGTGCTCCCGCTCAACAAGTCCGCCCAGCCGCGCGGCACGAGTTTCGACATCAGCCAATCGCGACACCGATGCACGCAAGACCGTGTACTGCCCCGCGTCGTATCCCAGCGGGAGCAAGGCAAGCGCCTGTCGCGTCTCGTCCAGTCGCGTCGTCAATGCGGCGCGCTGCTCGCCGAGTGCGGTGAGTTCAGCAATGGCCGAATGAATGCGAGTCAAACGCCGCTCGCACGCGGCGACCTCGTGCTGCGCCGCGCGACGCTGCTCCTCGAGCCCGTCGATTGTTTCGGGCGTCGCCCCTAACTGCTCAACACGTTGACGGTAGTAGTTACCGTCGATCCGCACGATCTCCACCTGCTCCGACAGCAGGTCGATGACCGCACGATAGGACGCGCCAAGCGGGCGTCCGCACGTAGGACAGGGACTCTCCTCTCCCAGTCCTTCCAGCGTCTCGCGCTGCTGCACCAAGTCCGTGTACTGCCGCCGCAGCGCCTCGAGTCGCGTTTCCGCTTCCTGCGTATCGCGTACCCACGCGGTGCGCTCGTGCTCCAGCGTCTGCTCGGCGGTCGCGAGTGTCGCGCGCGAGCCCGAGAGCTGTTGACTCGTTTCCATTTCAAGCGATGGCGCCAGCTCCAGCTTTGCGGCGCGGTCGCGCAAGCGCGAGTCTTCCTCGGCCGAGCCGCGTAGCCGTTCGATTAACGCCTGCCGTCGCGACTCAGCGGCCGCGAGTCCGTCTTGCACCGCCAACTGCGCGCGCAGATCGGCCAGTGGCGACAGTTCGGACAACAGCGGTGTCAGTTCACCCTGCGCCGTCGCAATCGCCGCAATATCCCGATCGAGACGTTCAACATCTCGGGCCAACGCCACCACGTCGTTCTCGGCGACCCGCATCTCGGCCTGCAATTGTTGTGCACGCTCGCGCTCCGCTTGCGCTCCGGCCCACCGCGGCGCCAGCACTGCCAGGACTTGAGCGGCTCCACTGCGCGAAAGGCCCGAGTCCGTGGCACGTCTACGCGAGTCGGTCACCCGAATTTCCGCTTCGGCCAGCATACGCCGCACCGCGTCGGCGTCGGGCATCGCCTGCTTGAGTCCATTGGTTTCGGCCAACAACGAGCGACGATGGTCACGTACCAACTCCTGTGCACCGGTCAAGCGATCATAGCCGAGCACGCGCGACAGAAACCGCGCCCGGTCCGTCGGCCCCAGCGACGCCATGACATCGAGTTCCTTCTGTCCGGTGAAGTAAGTATGGAAGAACTCCGACCGTGTCATTCCCAATCGACGTTGCAGCAGATCGGTCACACCGGTGATCGTGCTGGCAATCGGCGCGTCACCACCGTCAAGGAAACACTCGGCCATAGTCAGTCCGCGGAGCACCCGATAACGATGTCCCGCGAGTTCGAACTCGAGCTCGACCCGTACCGGTGCGCGCGCATCGGCACGCGAGTTCCGAATCCCGTCGCGCGTACCGCGCGCGGCCGCATTCCCGTAGATCGCCCACGCAATGGCTTCGAGCAACGTCGACTTGCCCGAACCGTTTGGTCCGATGATGCCAGTCAGTCCGCTATCAAATGTGAGTCGCGTGTCGACATGCTGGCGGAAGTTCTGCAGACGCAGCGTATGGAGTCGCATTAGTGGTCGCTGACCGGCACTGCGGCGGCCGCAGCATCTTCCGCTTGCTGCAAATAGCGGAGACCCAGTGTCTTCAATTGCTGGCGCTCGATGCCGGGCGGCAGTGGGCGCTCCTGCAGCCGCTCGGCGAGAATTTCCGGCAGCGTAGCCCGACGTCCGGGAGCGCCTTCGCCCGTGCGCTGTCGCACGAGTGGCTCGGGGGGACGCGTGTCCAGATGAAAGTTCATCGCGCGCTTGCGATATTCGCGCAATGCATCGTGATCGAGGTCGTGCACAATGTGACGGGGCACATTATAGACGCTGGCTCGCACGACGCGATCATCGATGCCACCGGGTGCGCTGTTCACGCGCACCCGGAGCGCCGCGTTCACTTCGGCGGCACCCATCCCCGACGCGTCGATGGGCTCGAGGTCGACCAGCGGTCGTGAGGGCGGTACCGGATGAAATCGGTGCGCACCGGTTACCAGATTGTGCTCGATGAACCCCTTCCCTGGCACACCCTGCTCGCGCTCCTCGCGCAGTTCGCCCCACGGATTGGAACTGGTGTAGTCAACCGACCCGCTGTAGTACGCACGCGGCGCGATCTCGCGATACACGTGATAGTGGCCGAGTGCGATATAGCTCCAGGCGTCGGCGTGTAGCTCGGTCACAGGGATTTCGATCGCGGCGCGATCGGCTGAGGCCGCGTGTGCGGGAAGCACGCCGGCAATCTCTCCGTGCATCACCAGCACGGTGTGCTCGAATCCCTCGGGCGGGGTGAGTGGCGGCCGATCGATGCCTGGAACGTCCGGCACCGCCAGCACGGCCAAGGCGCGTGAGGGGAATGTGAACAGCTCGGCCTTGGCGTCGGCCACGTGCACGCCGATTTCGCGAAAGAGTCGGAGAATGCACCCCGTCTCAGTTGTGCGGGGCGCATCGTGATTTCCCGCTACCATCACGATGGGCGTCTCCGGCAACTGTTCACGTAACGCGGAGAAGGCGCGGAACGCATGAAGAATCGCGGGATTGGACGGGCGTACGGAATGGAATACGTCGCCGCCAACAACGATGAGGTCTGGCGCCAAGCGGATAATCTGGGTCACCGCCCGCAACACCGATCCGGCCACGTCGGCTTCGCGCTGGTTGATCCCTGAGGGGGTCAGTCGCTGGTACTGACGGAAACCGAGGTGAAGGTCGGATATGTGGACGACGCGCATGATATCAATTTAGACGGCGGTCGTGCCGACCTGCTTACCCTCCACTGTCGCGGTTCCTGTTTCCTGCGAATCCGGACCTGGGGCGTTCGACGTCCTACCTGACGCGAACTCGCTGCTGAATCCGCATATCCAGCAGCGCTGGCGTCGACCCCGATCCAGAGCCCACCGATACCTCCGACTGGACGTCCATGACGGTGCGCGCATCGATGATCCAGGCCCGTTGCCGATCGATCACCAGCACGCCACGCATCGTCCCCGCCGTGATCACGCGCGTACCCGCCGGCAAGTCACGCGACACCGCGTCACGATGCAGGGAGCCTTCCATCGAGATCCAGGCATCACGCCCGCCATGTGTGAGCGAATCGAAACGAAACGTGGCCCGCACGATGCCATCGGCGCGATAGCCGCTCACCGGGATGGACGGCAGCACGATATCGCGCTCCCACCGATCACCAACACGGACCGCTTCCGAGGGTAGCATCCCCGGCATGGACGCCAGCGTGGCGCCGAGTTCCATTGCGCCGGGCGGTGGGTCGTTGACGCGCATGGCCCCATCTGGAGTGACACGCACGCGCACTTGACGTCCGTCCATGGGGAGCGGCAGCAACCTGGGTTGGCGTGTATCGGCCGGCGAACCGGCGCCCATCGCCATCGAATCGGTCGTCGCCAGCAGCGTGGTGACGGACAGGTCACTCGCTTCTACCAGCGAGTGCGCATACAGCAGCAGTCGGGTGATGCGCGTGGTGGCGCGTGTGCGGCGAGGACCGTACTCGGGCAAGGGAGCGCGCGTTGGCGGCGTGCGCGTGCCATTGACGGCGGGCGGTAGTGGTCGACTCACCGGCAACGAGGGTCGAGTGGACACTTCGATGGTCTGCTCCATCTGCAACCACAGTGTATCTCCGACACGCGGCCGAACTATCAGCGAAACAGCTGGCGCACGCGCTGCTACTCTTTTAGTAGTCGCCGACTGGGCGCTCGCATTCTGAACGGCCGACGCGACCAGAAGAGCGCCAACTACGAGTACGCGCGTATGGACCAACTTTCTCACCACGAGTTCGTTTGCCAAAGGACTTTATCCACCGTATTCATCCGGAGCGAAGCCGCGGAGAGTCCGTGGCTTTGGTGCGATGGCTTCCGCGTCGATGGCGCCAGGGCGCGCGCGTCGCTGCAATTCGCGCGCAAACGCCGTCTTAACGTCGTCCGGGCGCCGACGAAGCACGGCATTGCGTGCCGCCAGCACCTCGGGTTCCTCGTACAGCTGAATGGCTTGCTGCACCCAACCCAGATCGATACCACGGTCGAGGCGCCGAAGATCCCGCGTCACGGCCGATGCCAGCGTTGGCTCCGGCGCCTGCGGAAAACGTTCCACCCCTTCCCGACCCGTCATAACCGCCGGTCGAGGGAAACGGACGAATACCGGCTGCGCGAAATGCGGATGTCGCACCATCAACTGTCCTTTGTCGAGCGTCGCCAGTCGCGCCTTCACTGCGGGCGATAGGACCTGGTACCCCGGCGTAGCCAGCTCGTCGGCATCCATCCGGCCGTACATCGTGGTTCCCGCATTACCCACCACCCGCCGATGGACTTGCGACCGGAACTGCTGCGCACCGAAGAGCACCAATCCGAGGTATCGACCTCGCTCGGAGATATCGAGCAGCATTTTCCGCACATAAGTATCAGGACCATCGTTCGGGGCGTACTTGTTGAGCTCGTCGACGAACACGATGACGTGGTCGACACCCAGTTCACGGCGTTCGAGATGTTCCCGAAGCTTCGAGACGACGCGCGCGAACACGAGATCCTGCGCGTCTTCTTCGACATTGGCGACATCGACCACATACACGGCGCGGTCGGCGAAGGTCCCGAACGGCAAATCCGAGACCGCGCCATCGTCGGTCACCAGGCCAGCACAGCGCGTCGACAGATTCGACAGCCGATTGCGCACCTTGCGAATCGTCGCGGCGTGATGCGTGCGCCACGTATCGCCGTTGGAATCTTCGACTTTGCGCAAGACCTCGCGAAACCACGCGTCGAGATCGGCAAAGGATTGCACAAGATGTGGACGGGCAAAACCGGGCTCTTCGAATGCGCGTCCAACGACGCGTTCCCGGATGAAGTCGATCAGCGCGTCAGCTTTTGCATCGACGTCATCCTTGTTGAGCAGCACTTCAGCGAACTGCAGCACCTCATTGAGACCCCACGTGAGCGGCTGCACGTCGTCGGCGAGCGCCGGATGCGATCGCAAGGTATTGAGCGCATAGCCGCGTGCGGTATAGGGCGCGTAGTAGCGCACGTCCTTGAACGGCTCGGCGGGTACCTGCAAGAGTTCGTACAGCGCGCGATCGGCGTCATCCAGCTTGCCCGGTTGATCGAGGAAGCAGAGGTCGGGGCCTTTCACATTGAAGCACACCGCCGCAATGGTTCCGCGCTGGGCGGGGAAGTGCGTGAAGATACTTTGCAGCAACCACTCAATGGCGCTCGTTTTCGTGGCCAGTCCCGAGACGCCGGAGATGTTGAGATGCGCGGCCTCCGGGCCCACCAGAAAGTCGGCATCCACATAAATGGGCGACATCATACCGCCTGCCCGATACACGCCCACCGGGATCGCCGTGCGCGACTCGGCGCGGAGAAAGCCATCCATGCGCAACGCGATCGCCACGTCGGCATCGTCCGCCATGAACACTTCCCCCAATGGCACGGGCTGCAGTGGTTCTTCCGGGATGTGGCGCAGAACGTGTGCCGTGTACAGTCGTATCTCGGTGCGCTCGGTTGCGGCGCCAGGACCCCCGTCGGGACGTCCGTCGTGTCCCAGTACGTCGTGCAGTGGTGACTGCAGGTCAGAGAAGCTGAAT
>JANLVM010000159.1:0-1627 GCA_031364015.1 Gemmatimonadaceae bacterium | reverse complement strand
TATTCGAGCGGACGATCGGCCCCAACGGTTCGAAGGCCAAGAAGTAGCACGAGCATGACCGACGCCGTCAGCGCGAGCACGGCCCCCATCAGGAAGGCCGTGCCCGCGCCGAATTGATCCCAGACGGCCCCGAACACTACGGAGGCTGGCAGTGCCGCCACACCGACGACCGCGTGGTACCAACCGAATGCGCGGCCCCGACGCGCCGACGGAACGAGATCGGCGATCAGTGCCTTCTCAGTGCCCTCGCTCAGCCCAAAGACGATGCCGTACAATGCGAAGAGCGCCCACATGTGCCACGGCGCGTTTGCCGCAGCGAAACCGGCGTAGACGAGCGCGTAGACGATCCACCCGCCCACGATGAGCGGGGTCCGACCCACGCGATCGGAAAGCGCACCGCCCGGCATGCTGGACAGACTTTTGACGACATGCAGCAGCACCCACAGCAACGGGATCATAGTGAGCGGCACGCCCAGTTGATTGGCGCGCAGAATCAGGAATGCGTCGGTGGAGTTTCCAAGGGTGAACAACGCGATGGGGATCATCGCCCGAGTGAATGATGCGGGGAGAGGGGCGGTGATCGCCGTGGCGCCGCCAGCCGCGTTCACCGGTGCTGGCGCCGTCGACGCGATCGGTGGTGTTACCGCGACATTGACCGGTTCCTCACGCACCGCAAAGATGGCCACCAGCACGGCCAACGCACCGGGAATCGCCGCCACCAGGAACACCTGACGCAGTGGCATCGCGAACCACGCCAGGCAGGCCATGGCAATGAGTGGCCCAGCCACGGCTCCGGCATGATCGGCCGCACGATGGAACCCGAACGCGCGGCCGCGCGATTCGGCCGGGGTAGACGCGGCCAGCAGCGCGTCGCGCGGTGCGCCGCGCACGCCTTTCCCCACCCGATCGGCGAAACGGATAACCATCACCTGCGTGGCCGTCTGTGCGAAACCAACCAGTGGGCGGACCAATGAGGCAATCGCATAACCGAACACGATGAGCGGCTTGCGTCGTTGTGATCGATCGGACCACCAACCGCTGGCCAGCTTGAGGAGCGACGCGATGGCCTCCGCACCGCCCTCGATGAGGCCAACGGTACGCACGGACGCGCCAAGCGTACCGATGAGAAACATCGGAAGCAGTGGGGCAATGATCTCACTGGAGGCATCGGTGAAGAAACTCACCGCGGCCAGCGCGAGGACATTTCGACTGGGCCGCCAGGACTTCGCCGTGTTCGTGGGATCGCTCACTGGGAGAACCTTGCAACCACAGCGCAAGTCCGTCAATTACCAACGGTGACAACTCTTCCAACTTCGCGCAGCAGCCATCCGGCGTTTGTGTTCGCGTCACTCGATGCGTTCGCCCGTCGACTCGCCGACGAGCGCGCGAACACCCTGGCGCGTCAAATTGCCATTGCCGAGATTGCCGCGCCCACCGGGCACGAGTCGCGACGCGCCGACATGATCGCGCGGTCATTGTCGAACCGTGGACACGACGTGTACCGCGACGCGGTCGGCAACGTGCTCGCTCGCCTTCCGTGCAGCGCGCCTCGCGTCGAGTCGTGCGCACCGGTGGTGGTCATGGCGCATCTGGATACCGTGTTCTCGGCGGACGTACTGCCACCCGG
>JANLVM010000533.1:0-4170 GCA_031364015.1 Gemmatimonadaceae bacterium | reverse complement strand
CCTGTAGCTGCGCGCGGAGGTCGTCGCTCACGGCAATCGCCCGCGCAGATATGCGGCCACTTCGGCGTTACCCGCCGTGTTGTTCGCGGCCGCCATCGTCATAGCGTACAATTCTCCGCTCGCGACATGCACTGCTGCGCCGTTGAGCGCGAGAAATACCAGCGCACAGGCCAATCCCGTGCGCTTGTTTCCGTCGTTGAATCCCTGCGACTGCGCGAAGCCAACGAGATACGCGGCAGCGAAGTCTGCCAGGTCGGCCGTCTCGTCATTGCTCCATCGCTGCAGTGGACAGGTCAGTGTGGACTGCACGACGTGCTGATCGAGCACGCCGTGCGCACCACCGAAACGTTCCACCTGCTGCGCGTGAATAGCCAGCAGCGTAGCTTCCGTGAGCCCGCGCGATTCCTGTGCCACGCGCTGCGGACCTACTTGGCGAGAGCGCGGAATACGGCGTCGTACTCCACCATGATCTTCTCGTGCGCCGCCAAGGCTTCGGCCGTTTCAGGCGTGTGTGGCATCACGCGAAAACCACCCATGCCATCTTCAATCCACTCGAGTTCCTGCCCCGCGCTCACAGACAGACGGCGAGCCACCTCGGCGGGCAGTGTCGTGACCACCGAGGCGCCCTGCGCGCGGGTCTTGCTCACGAGAATAGCCATGAAGCCCCTCAGGTAAGTCGTGGGATGGCAGCTGACATTCGAATATATGTAACTAAAGTGCCACTGTCAATCAACGGTCGGTCGATCGTCCGCTCCCCGGTATCACGAGCAATTGTGCGACAATGTCGCGCGCGATGACGTTTCGTGATGCTATGACCGTCGGGCGAGCAGAACGCGGCGCGGCGCAGGGAAGACATTTCTTCACGCGTGAACCACATGATCACCAAAATCGACGATGTGTCGCGTCAGATGACGGTACTGCAGATCGCGCTGTGCACGTCAGGTGGGACGCTCTGGCAGCGGCGTTGGCGATCAGGTACCTTCGAAGCGTAATGCGCTGACCAGGAGCCGACGCTGACCGACGCAATGAAGTCGTTTTCCCAACCGTTGGGAGGACGCTACGTCATCGAACGTGAACTCGGTCGAGGCGGCATGGCTGTGGTGTATCTGGCCACGGATTCCACGACCGGCGAGTCCGTTGCGCTCAAGCTGCTTGACGCGGAGATCGGCGCGGCGGTCGGGGCCGACCGGTTCCGGCGCGAGATTCGCATCGCGTCGGAGTTGAAGCACCCGAACATCCTCTCCGTGCTCGATGCCGGTGAGTCGAACGGGCAGCTGTACTTCACGATGCCGGTGGTGACGGGCGAATCGCTCCACGCGCTGATGGTTCGCGAAGAGCAACTGTCCATCACGGATGCAGTTCGTATCACCCGCGAAGTGGCGGGGGCGCTCATGTTCGCACACCAGCACGGTATCGTGCATCGCGACGTGAAGCCGGAAAACATCCTCATGCAGGATGGCGTTGCGATACTCGCCGATTTCGGTATCGCCCGCGCCAGTTCTGACCTGCGCTCGACTCAGGTGTTGACGCGCACCGGCATGAGCATCGGCACGCCCACGTACATGAGCCCCGAACAGGCAGCGGCCGAACGGGAGTTGGATGGACGGACCGACCAGTACAGCCTGGCCTGTGCTCTGTACGAGATGCTGGCTGGTCAGGCGCCGTTCACCGCCAAGACCGCACAGGGACTCATGGCGCGACACATGCTTGAGGCCGTACCCTCGTTGTCGATCGTCCGGAGCAGTGTTCCGGAGCAAGTCGAGGACGCAATCGTGCGAGCGATGGCAAAGGTCCCTTCCGATCGTTTCGACACGATCGCCGAGTTTGCGGACGCACTCGGCACGCCGGACACCTGGAGGCCCAATAGCGGATCGCGCACGCGCGTCTTTCCAGTGCACAAGAGGCGCTGGCTGACGCGTCGTCGCGCGTTTGCCTCCCTCGTAGGTGTCACGGCGGTCGCGGTAGCGACGACGGTCGCGTGGTATGCGAACCGACCAGCGATTGTGGTGCCATCGGTGATGTTGGCTATCGCGCCATTCAATCCCCTGCGTCCGGAGTTTGCACTCTGGCAGGAAGGCTTGGTCGACGTGCTTGCGCGAAACCTCGACGGTTTGGGTCCGGTGGGCGCCGTCTCGCCCGCTGTTGCCATTCGCGGTTGGAATAGCCGCAAGGCCGACCGGCAGTCTGCGCGAGCACTCGCCGAACGCACTGACGCGCAATACGCGGTGTTCGGATCGGTGAACAGTGCGCCGGGGAACCTCGTGCAGCTGAGCACCTCGCTGCTTGATGTGAGGGCTGACACGCTGTGGGAAGGCACGTGGACCGGGCTCGACGTGAAGGATCTGGCAGACTCGGCGACGCAATTCGTCCTGTTTCAGCTGAGCAAGCGACACCGCATTGGCGCCGTGCGCGAGAGTCCCCTTGGTGCAACGTCGCCGGAGGCACTCAAGTCATTCCTGCAGGGAGAACAGAAGTTCCGCCAGACGTCGTGGGAAGCCGCACTGGCCTTTTACACGCGCGCGGCCGCACTCGATACGGCGTTTCCGTTGCCATTGCGGCGCATGGGGCAGATCGTCGCATTCCAACGCGATAACGCCGATTCTCTCGGCCGATCGTACGCGCTGCGCGCGGGACGGCTCAATCGCGGCCTCGCGCCGCGCGACAGTTTCCTGGTGGTGTCGGATTCGCAGTTCGCCTCCCTCGCACAACGGCAAGATGAACTGTCCGACTGGCCCCTGCTGCGCCGACTGTTCGCCACGCTCGAGGAAGCGTCGCGGCGCTATCCAAACGACCCTGAGGTCTGGTATGCGCTGGGTGAGGCTCGCGCTCACCTGGGATACGGAACGGCCGTCGACGTCACCGATGAAGAAGTGCTCGATGCCTTTCAGCGCGCCATCGCGCTGGATTCAGGATTCGCGCCCGCGTACATCCACGCGGTCGAGCTCGCGTTCCAACTGCGTGGCGTTGAAGCGGGACGCAGGCACGCGCGCGCGTACCTGGCGCTCTTGCCCACAGACCGTGAGGCCGCCGGCATTCGCCTCGTCGATCGGCTCACAGATCCTGCGCTGTCGAAGTCACCGGCGACAGCGCGCATGCTGGACACGCTGCCCAATGAGGTGATCGCCAGCGCCCTCAATGCCCTCGCACGATGGCCGGACTCGGCGGCCACAAGCATTGCCCTGCTACGCGCCGTTGCCAGACGACCTGCCACGTCGGCCTCGCACACCGCAGACTCAGCTCTCGTGTACAACTACCTCCCGCTGGAACTCGCGTATCGTGGCCGCCTGCGCGAGGCATACCAGGAGCTCGGGAATCGCCGTTCACAGCTGTTTGCAGAGCTGGTGCTGCTGGGAGGGATCGAAGCTGACACCGCGAAGGCGGTGTTCTCGCGTTGGCTTCTTGAGCGGACGTCTCGCGCACGCGCGGCGCTGCCGTTTTGGGCCGAGTACAACGATGTGACGTCGATCACGCAGTTCCTTTCGCGCGCGGATTCGGTGACCCGGCGCGCCAAGGGGCAAGCGCTACTACTGGCCACGCATGACGCTGGCGCAGCTCGTGCCTACCTCAAGCTCGCGGCGCATGACACAACCGCCGCGCTGCAGGCTTTCGGACAGCTCTCGGATTCGCTGTGCCTTTCGTGCTACCTCGATCGACTCACGGAAGCTCGACTATTGGCCGCTCGCAAGCAGTGGGCGAACGCCGATCGGCTTTTGCGCCAGCGCCCGTACGCAGCCATCACGCCGATCGAGATTTTGATGGCCATGGAGCGCGGCCGAGTAGCGCTCCAGCTCGAGGACAGTCAGACTGCAGTACGTTCGTTTTCACTTGTCGTGAACGCGTGGCAGCGCGGCGATCCCGAGGTGCAGCCGATGGTGGAAGAAGCGCGCCGCGCATTGCGTGCTTTGAGCTCGTCCGCTGCCATCGTGTCGTCGCCGGCGCGCGGCTCCAAACCCTGACGCACCTTCGTTACGGGAACTGCTGAGCTTGCGCTATTGCGTGATAACTTTCAATTGCGTAGGGTACGATCCGGTATTTGCCGAGCCTCGCTGATGCGCGGGGTGTGCAGTCCACCATGATCAATGGAGAGCACACATGCGATTTCGTAGCTTCCTTTCACTCGCACTCTTCGCTGCCGCAACAGCGTGCACAGCTGTCGTGGATGGGCCAACA
>JANLVM010000532.1:0-8100 GCA_031364015.1 Gemmatimonadaceae bacterium | reverse complement strand
CAAAAGGCCCCGGTTTCGCAACCGCGGCCTTTTTTCAATTCGGTCGTTACAACCTAGCTGTTTTTATTTCAGATGATCGGAAATGAGTTTCGTCATTTCGAACATGGAGACTTGGGCTTTGCCGCCAAAGACCGCTTTGAGCTTGTCGTCGGCATTGATCATGCGACGGTTCTTCGCATCCTGCAGGTTGTTCTTCTTGATGTAGATCCACAGCTTCTTGACCACTTCCGTACGCGGAACCGGCTTGTCGCCGATAACCGCCGCGAGCGCGGGCGACAGCGTCAACGCTTTCATGAACGCCGCGTTCGGCGTGCGCTTCTTGGCCACCTTCTTCGGAGCGGCCTTTTTCGGAGCGGCTGACTTTGGAGCCGCCTTCTTTGCCGCCTTCTTCGGAGCCGCCTTCTTTGCAGCCTTTTTCGGAGCAGCCTTCTTCGTTGCCTTCTTCGGGGCCGCCTTCTTCGCAGCCTTCTTCGCGGACTTCTTCGCTGGGGCCATGGGGTCTCCTGAGAGTGTTGACCGGTAGGTTCGCGTCGCGCGGAATGGTGTTCCGACGGTCACGCGAATGCGCATACGCACTACACGGACGCGCCACAAACTACAATCGCGAGTGGTTCGCGCAATAGGGTTTTGCGTGATTTTCCCTCGGAGAACGTAATTTTCTCCTCTGACAGACGCCGGTTTTCCCTCGACAGCGCACTCAGTTCGCGCTCAATCGCGTCATGTTTGCAGCGAACAAGCGTGATGTTTCCCCTCTGTAGCGTGGCGTCACTATCGCCCGAACCAGGTCGTCCGCAGCTCGAGCTACGACGCAGCGGTCGCGAGAAGACGCAAAAACGCGATTGACTCCACGTCCCACGCGTCCGGTGTGTCATCATCGTCGCGCATGTCGTTGATCTGCTGCGGCGTCTCAAGGATGAGTGGTATCCCGTTCGCGCGTCGATCCTGGAGCAGCCAGCCGAATGGCGGGGCGCCAATGAGTCCCTCGCCGACACGCTTGTGCCGATCTCGATTCGAACCCAACGCGCCTTCGCTATCGTTGAGGTGGAAGAACGCCGGGGGTTCGCCCGTTGCGGCCTCGAACGCATCGAGGACGGCGGTCAGCGCGGCGCGCGATTCGTGAATGGGATGGCCCGATGCGAACAGATGACAGGTGTCGAGCCCATATCCGGTGCGACTGCGCAAAGTCGCCGGGATGCCCTGCAGCATCGCGGCGACCTCCTCGGCAGTGCGTCCCACGGTCGTGCCCGCCCCTGCGGTGTTCTCAATCAGCAAACGTGTGGCCCCCTGTGGCACCGCGACGAGCGCGCCGCGCATCGCTTCGCTCACGCGGGCGATGGCCGCCTCGCGATCGCCGTCGGTAGCGGCGCCTGGATGGAAGCACACGCCGCCGACACCGAGGGTAGTTGACCGCTCGAACTCTTTCGCCAGCCCCGCAGCGGCGCGCGCCCACTTTTCAGGTTCTGGCGTCGCACAATTGAGTACGTACGCGGCGTGTACCACCACGTGTTCGGCACGGATGTTGGCCTCGTGGAGGGCCTCGTGGAACCGCGCCACGCGCTCGGGCTTCACCCCGACCTTGTCGTTGTAGTACTTGGGCACGGCGCTGAAAATCTGCAAAGACTGCATCGCCGCACGACCGGCTCGACGGGCCGCCATGGGAATGCCGCCCGCGTCAATGCAGTGGGCGCCCAGCAACAAGGAACCAGACATGTGGTTCAGCCCTTATCGGACCCGCGCCCGCCGGATCATGAACACCGGTGCGCCGCCGTTCACTGGCACTTCGCTCCACGCTTCGACGATCGCGCGACCGCGCACGGCGACCCAGGGATCGTGCGCGACCGCCGTGGTGCCGCTGGCAATCAGGCGTTCCTCGAACAGATGTCCGGACATGCGGGACACCGCGAGCCCGATGCGGGGGCGCGCTCCGCTGTTGGGATCTTCGTAGGCCACCGCGACCACATTGCCAGAGGCGGCCACCCGCGCGGCGCCCAACCGTTCGCCGTACACAATGGCCACCGGCGGTTCGAAGGCTGAACGGGGATCCATCTGATGCGCGTAGAACACCCCGGGTCCTTCCGGCCCAACGAGCACGTAGGCGACGTGCACGTATCCGAAGAGATCATCCACCACCACGCTCGGCGCGGGTCGCGCGCACCCGGCTGCACCGCGTTCCGCTGCGCGCGCGTCGCCCGGCCCCTGGTCGACCGAGTCGATGACAATTGGACCGCGCCACGGTGCCAGTCGACCGTCGGCGGGAATCGAGTCCCGCCACGCCGCCACTAACCACACGCGACTGTTCGCGCGCGCCGACCACCACACGGCGACGCGTCCGCGGTTTGGTGCCAACGCAATACGCAGAGACCGCACGCAGCGAGCCGAATCGACGGGGGTATCGCCGTCGCCCAGCGACGTCATGGGTGCGGCGCCCACCGGGGTTACGGGGAGGATCGCGGTATTCGGAACGCTGTCGTTGGCCCCTGGCATCGCCAACAACGAGCGAGTGATCAGCGTGAGCGCGCCCGCCTCGCGCATGAGGTCCTGTACGAGGAGGAACTCCGCGTGCGGCGTTCCATCTCGCATCGTCGAATCGATGGGAACGATGGGCGGGTGCGCGAGCGGCGACGGCGCCGTCGACCGCTCGGGGTTGGCATCTGCCCAGGACACCGCAGCCTGCTCGCATGCGGTGGCCAGCGACAGTGCCGCTCCGATGGCGAGGAGGCGCGACCGTTGGCCGCGATGAGTCCGCAGTGACATTTCAGCCATCCGCGAAGGGTACTACAGGGATTGCGTGGCGCTAGCTTTGGATGGTCAGATGTGAATGCGAAATCGACGCCGCCATCTGGTGCACAACCCCTGCCCTCTGGAGAATCCTGATGTCTACTGCCGCGTTTGACGGCACGCGTCGCGTGCCGCCTGCTGTGAATGAGCCCATTCGTACGTACGCGCCGAATTCCCCTGAACGCGCAGCGGTGGTGAAGCGCCTCGAACGCATGGCCTCGGAAACCGTGGACATCCCGGTCGTCGTGGGCGGAAAGCGCATTTATACGGGCGATACCGGAACCGTCACCATGCCCTGTGATCACGGGCATGTCCTGGCGACATACCACAAGGCAACGCGCGCGAACGTGGCAGAGGGCATCGCGGCGTGTGCCGCCGCACACGCCGACTGGGCGAGCTGGCGTTGGGAGGATCGGGCCGCCGTATTCCTGCGAGCCGCCGAGCTGCTGACCACCACCTGGCGTGACACGGTGCTGTCCGCCACGATGTTGGGGCAGGCGAAAACGGTGCACCAGGCCGAAATCGATTCGACGTGTGAGTTGATCGACTTTTGGCGCTTCAATGCACAGTTCGCTCAGGAGCTCTATGACGAACAGCCGAGCTCGGACCACTCGATGTGGAATCAGCTGGACTATCGCTCGCTGGAAGGGTTCGTGTATGCCGTCACGCCGTTCAACTTCACCGCGATTGCCGGCAACCTGCCCGGTGCACCGGCACTGATGGGCAACACCGTGCTGTGGAAGCCGGGTGCGACGGCGCTGCTCTCCAGCTGGTACCTCTACCTGCTGCTCGAGGAAGCGGGGCTGCCGCCGGGCGTGATCAATTTTGTGCCAGGGGAGGCGGCGATGATCTCCGAGATCGCGCTCACGCATCGCGATCTGGCGGGCGTGCACTTTACCGGATCGACTCGCGTTTTCAATGGCATGTGGGAGACGATTGGCAAGAACATGAACAACTACCGCTCCTATCCGCGTATTGTGGGCGAGACCGGCGGCAAGGATTTCATTGTGGTGCACGCCAGCGCCGACCCGCAGGCCGTCGCGGTGGGCATCGTGCGCGGCGCCTTCGAGTATCAAGGACAGAAGTGCTCAGCCGCCAGCCGCGCGTACGTGCCCAAATCGATGTGGCCTGATGTGAAGGCCCGATGCCTCGCCATGATGAGTGAGATGAAGCAGGGCGATGTACGCGACATGAGTAACTTTGTGGCCGCCGTGATCGATCAGAAGGCGTTCACGCGCATCAAGCGCTATTTGGACGACGCGAAAACGAGTGCGACCATCGTGGCCGGTGGTGAGTGCGACGATTCCACAGGCTGGTTCGTGCAGCCAACGATTGTCGAGACCGACGATCCGACGCATCGCATGCTGTGCGAAGAAATCTTTGGCCCGGTCATCACGGTGCATCCTTACGACGACGCGCAGTGGAGCGAGATCCTCCGGGTGGTAGATCAGACGTCGCCCTATGCGCTCACCGGTGCCGTGTTTGCGCGTGATCGCGCCGCAGTGCGCGAGGCCTCGATGACGCTTCGACAGTCGGCCGGCAATTTCTACATCAACGACAAACCGACTGGTGCGGTGGTGGGCCAGCAGCCGTTCGGTGGTTCGCGCGGATCGGGCACGAACGACAAGGCGGGTTCAAAGATGAACCTGATGCGCTGGGTGAGCGTGCGGACCGTGAAAGAAACGTTTTCAAGTCCGCTGGACTGGAAGTACCCGTTTTTGGGTTAATCGATGCCCCTGCTCCGCTACGTCACCGCCGACGTCTTTACCTCGGCCCCGTTCACCGGCAACCCACTCGCCGTCGTGTTCGGGGCCGACGACGTGCCAACCGAAACGTTGCTGGCAATCACGAAGGAGTTCAACTACTCCGAAACGGTGTTCGTCTTTCCACCCGACGATCCAGCGCATACGCGTCGCGTTCGGATCTTCACACCGGAGGGTGAGCTGCCGTTCGCGGGGCATCCCACGATTGGCACGGCGCACGCGCTGGTGGCGTTGGGCGAAGTAGCGGCGGGTGGCGAGGAGGTCACAGTCGTACTGGGTGAGGGCGTTGGCCCGGTCTCGGTACGCGTGCGACTCGAGAACGGCCGACCCGTGCATGCGCAGCTGACCACGGCCATGCTTCCCGTCGAGCGCAGCGATGTGCCGAGTATCGCGCAATTGGCGGAGATCCTGTCACTCACGCCGGCCGACTTTGTGGGCGGCACTCACGCGCCGTGCGCCGTGGACTGCGGCATTCCGTGGCTCATTGTCCCTCTGGCCAGCGTCGATGCCGTTCAGCGTTCGCGGATCCGCATGGAGTCGTGGGAGCGCGATCTCCGGGGGCAGGCGGCCTCGTGGCCGTTCGTGTTCGCCATGACGGCGGGGCATACCGACGCTGCAACGCCGTCGCATGTACAGGGGGTCGACATTCGTGCCCGTGCATTCCTTCCCGGCGCTGCGGTTCCTGAAGATCCGGCGACTGGATCGGCCAACGCGAGTTTGGCTGGCTACCTTGCGGCGCGCACGCCGCGCGATGGGACGCTGCGCTGGGAGGTCGCGCAGGGTGTCGAGATGGGACGCGCCAGCCGCCTGTCGCTGGAAGTCGCCAAGTCCGCCGGTCGCATTGATGCCGTACGCGTGGGAGGTGCGACCGTTATGATTGCCGACGGGACGATGCGCGTTCCGTAGGGATCGGGGTGGCCGGTGCCGATCGCGTGCCTTCCGCTGCCTGCCCCACACGCAGCGCGTCAAGTCCATGCGACCAGAGCACGACGCGATTTCGTCCACTGCGTTTTGCCGCGTACAATGCTTCGTCGGCGCGAGCGCGAAGCTCCTCGGCCATCGCTTCGCTCGTCACCATTTCGGCTACGACGCCGATACTTACCGTAACCGGCACCTTGACCTCGGGTTCGCCGAATGTGTGTCGCCGGAAGGCTTCGATGATTCGGAGGGCGAGATGCTGTGCACCGGCCATCGAGGTGTTGGGGGCAAGGATAATAAATTCCTCTCCGCCGGTGCGCGCCACCAGGTCTTCCGTGCGGGCGTTCTCACGCAGGAGCGCACCGGTTTCGACAATGACCCGATCGCCAACCAGGTGTCCGTAGCTGTCGTTGACGTGCTTGAAGTGATCGAGATCGATGGACAACAGGGCGAGATCCGTGCGGGAGCGGACCGATCGAGCCAGTTCGCGACGGTACTGCTGTTCGAAACCGCGTCGATTGAGGCATCCTGACAGGGGGTCATGCAGCACGATGGTTGCCAGCTGCGTGCGCATGCGGTTGTACGCTTGTCCAACCACGGTGAGGGCATCGGGGCGTCTATCGGCTGCCACGTCGTACTCACTGGCGAAATCACCATCTTCGGCGCGCTCAAAAATCGTGACCAACGTTGACAGGCGCCGATGCAAATTGCTTTGCACGATGGTTACGAGGTACGCGCCGACGCCAAAAATGCCCAGCGTAATCAGTGCCTTACCCCAGGTCACATCGCCCTCGTGGCGGATCGCGATGTCGACCAGCAACAGATAACTCGCGGCAATCGCCACCAGCATGAGCATCGCGGGTGCTCTGCCGAAATACACATGGGTGAGCTGCAGCGAGAACAGCACGACCAGCAGGGCGCGGGGGTAGTCGGGCGGTGACGCCAGCAGGAACACCAACCAGAACACCACCACCAGGTCGGCCAGCACCATGGCACTGGCAAGGGTGCGGCCGGCTCGGCGGGTGCTACGGACGCGCGCCCGGATACCCATAACCAGCAACACATACGCGACGCTCACGAGGCCCAGCATCCAGTCGGCCGCATCGCTACCGATCGTCTGGGCGGCGACTGGCGACAGCGACAACACGTCGGCGGTCCGCAGGCCGACGGCGACGGCGCCCACAACGAGGGCGAGCGCCATTCGATAGCCCGCCTGCCACAGCAGCACCTCGGCGTTCGCGTGTTCGGAACGGGGACTATCGGAGACCATGCGCGGGGATGCGGGTGCGTCGGCAGGAAGGGGGACGGGGCAAGCATAGCATGCGGGACCGGAAGGCGCCCGCCACGCCCCGAAAAGTCTCGACCGAACTGGATCATCGCGCACCGGGACGCCGTGTAGCGAACCCGATGTATCGGGCGCTTA
Source organism: Gemmatimonadaceae bacterium (assembly GCA_031364015.1). Taxonomy (GTDB): domain Bacteria; phylum Gemmatimonadota; class Gemmatimonadetes; order Gemmatimonadales; family Gemmatimonadaceae; genus Gemmatimonas. Next base: position 1,218 of record JANLVM010000532.1, on the reverse strand, counting down.
CAGCGGCGCCTCGAGATACAAATCCGTTCTCCACCGTTTGAACGGATAGAGTCCACGCGCGACATCAACCCGGAACAAGCCGTCGAGAAATCCCAACCCCACGCCCGCGCCGCGTTGCGGTTGCGTACGGCCAATAGCGGTGCGGCTCCCTGCCCAGCCAACATCGACGAACGCCACCGGACGGAAGGCACCACTTCGTGTGCCCATTTCGCCTCGTGCCAGCCAAAACGCATCGCCGGACTGCGTTCCCGCGATTTGACCTCGCACGGAGCGGAGTCCACCCATATACCAGTTGCGCTGCACAGGCACGCGTCCAACAGAACTACCAACGCTGCCGGTGAGCGCTGCCGCGACGCGTCCGAGTGGACGAGAGACCGTCGCTTCCACCGAACCGCGCCCGTACTCGAATGTTCCCGTACCGCCTTCAAAGCGCGTCGTCGTGATGAGTCGGAATCCCGCCGGATTGTTGCCATAGGCCCGCGACCATGCACCGCTCACGCCGGTCACGCTTGAGGGTTCAGCGAGAATGTTCTGTCGAAAGCGACGATTGCCAAACGCGCCGCCCAGCGAGAAGGTATTCATCACATTTGTGTCGCCTGCGGTCCACTCGCGTTCGATGAACAGACGATACTCCAGCGAGCCGCGTCGGCCTTCGCGCTTCTCTCCCAGTTCAAACCCCATCGAGCGATAGTAGAAGCCTTCGTCGCGCGTGTAGAGCAGCGCCGGGAGCGACGGACCCAGCGAAAGCGCGCCGCCCCACTCGGGATTCACGGCGTTCAGTCGGTGATAGATGGTGCCGGTCACGGTGCGTTGGCCGTTGGATCGTGCCAGCGACAGCTCGCCATTGGCGTGCAGATCGGCATGTCCAATGCGCCCCACGCCGGACGCCGTGTACCCCGCGCCGAGCACCTGCGTAGCCAGCACGCCCACCGAGAGCCCTTCAACCCGATTGTAGCGAATGAGATCGGCGCCGGTGCGGAGTGTCGGTCGCTGCGGTGCAAACGCGGGCTGCAGCGACAGATCGAGCGCGGCCAGCAACTCGTCACGACTTTTCGTATCGAACAACTCTTCGTCGGCGGTATACGCGGGCGGCAGCGCGGGCGAGTTGGTCAGTTTCTTCTCGTCGCAGGGCATGGAGTACGCCACGCGCAGCGCGCCTTCGTAGCGCGTCTCGGTGCGCGTCCACACCGAGTCCGTGGCGCACTGGCGGCGCTTGTT
>JANLVM010000530.1:0-1592 GCA_031364015.1 Gemmatimonadaceae bacterium | reverse complement strand
GCATGAGAGCGTGCGGAGCGTTGCTCGGCGATCAGTCCTAACTACGCTATCAGGGTGAAAACGCTACCGTGATCAGCTGACGCTTAACCGATCGCACCTCGCCATTGCCCTGATGGCGCAGTTGCTGTTTAACGCGCGGCCTGCACTATTCGATGCGGTTCCGACTGCGCTCCGTGTCGAACCCCTCCGGATAGCGCTTGCGCAGTTTGTCGACGTTGCGTTGCGCGATCTCATCCAGCGACAAACCCAGCACGGTGGCGAACGCGCCGATATACCACAGGCAGTCGCCCAGCTCCTTGGCCAATGCGTCCTGGTCCAACGGCGTGGCGTGAAACAGGTGTTTCTTGATCACGTCCGCGACTTCGCCTGCCTCACCGGTGAGGCCCAACGCCGCGTTGGCGAGTTGTTGTTCGTGCGTACGGTCGCGGCCGAGCGTGCGGGCGGCGAGTTGTTGGTAGTCGTCAAGAGTCACAGCAAGGGACCGTGAAGTGTGAAGGGGCCAGCAGTTGAGAGCCGGAACCTAATGGTCTGGGCGCCGGCGATATATTCCGCCATGACCTGGCTGCGCCTTACCGGAACGCTCTCGCTGCGTGCGCTGACGAACCCGTTCCTCGCCATCGATTTGCTGCGCGTGGCGTGGCGCTTTCGGCATCGGCACTGGTTCCGTCGCTTCCCATTCCTGCCGCTTCCCGCGCAGAGCTATCTGCGTTGGCGCATGTACACCGCCTACGGCGATGAGCGCGCGGTCCCGCCGGCGGAGGACGTGATCGCTTTCGCCCGCTGGGTTGGTCGACAACCGTAGCGCGGGTGACCACGTCGAACGCTCCCCGAGCGCTGTCTGAGCGTCTCAAGGCACAGGCCTACGGTTTAGGCTTCGATCTGGCGGGGATTGCCGCGCTGGGTGAACCGGCAACGCGCGCGCGATTTGACGCGTGGCTCGCGGCAGGGCATCAGGGCGAGATGGCCTACCTCGAGGGCGACGGTGCGGAGTTGCGTCGCGACGCTCGTCGACCACATGAGGGCGCGACGCATGCGTTGGTGTTGGCGACGTCATACGGTGGCCGCGAACCCAGCGGTCCGGTCGCGCGATATGCGCGCGGTGACGACTACCACGAGTTGTTGCGCGCGCGCGTGCGCGAACTGCATCACTGGCTTGAACGAGAGACCGGTCAGACCATCAACGCGCGTCCGTACGTAGACTCGGGACCCGTGCTGGAGCGCGATCTGGCGCAGCGCGCCGGGTTGGGTTGGTTTGGCAAGAACACCATGCTGATCAATCCGAAGATTGGCTCATTCGTTTTTCTATCGTCGCTGTTTGTGGAGTTTCCCTTGGAACCGGATGCGCCGTTCGAGTCCGACCGATGCGGGTCGTGCACGCGCTGCCTCGACGCCTGTCCGACCAACGCGTTTGTGGGACCGCGCGATCTCGACGCGACCAAGTGCATTTCCTATTTGACCATTGAGCTCCGGGGAGCGATTCCCGTCGAGTTGCGCGCGGCGATGGGTGCGATGGTATTCGGATGCGATGTGTGCCAGGAGGTGTGCCCCATGGAACATGTCGTTCGCGCGTGCGGCGACAGAGCCGGCGTTTG
>JANLVM010000436.1:0-1798 GCA_031364015.1 Gemmatimonadaceae bacterium | reverse complement strand
GATCGTCCGCTTCTGGATTTCACACTCCTCGAGCCAAGTTGCGGCGATGGTGCGTTTTTGCTTGAGGTCGTTGATCGTCTTGTACGTACGGCCGGGCTGGCCACTACCACAGTCGAGTGGACGGACACGCGCTTCGACGCTGCGCTTCGTGCTGTGGACATCAGCTTCGCCAACGTGCTCTCGGCTCGCGCGCAGGCGCAGGCGTGGCTCAGAGAGCGCGGTTGTGACGAGCTCCGCGCGATTCAGCTTGCCAACACGTGGATCGTGCAGTCCGACTTCCTGTTGTCTGAGTTCGACGCGCGATTCGACTTCGTGGTTGGCAATCCGCCGTATGTGCGAATCGAGCACCTCCCGCGTCGCGTGCTCTCCGCGTATCGCGAGCGCTATGAAACCGCCCGGGATCGTGCCGACCTCTACGTCGCGTTCTTCGAGCAGGGGCTGCAGTTGCTCAATGAGCGCGGTGTGCTCGCATTCATTTGCGCAAATCGATTTACGAAGAACGGATATGGGAAGTCGCTGCGTGCGCACATTGCTCAGCACTATCACGTACGCCACTACGTGAATCTTGAACACACGCAGCCGTTCATAGGAGACGTGTCAGCCTACCCTGCTATCTTCACGCTCGATCGTGCGAAGGGACAGCCAACCAAGTCGGCGACCATCGACAGTCTGGATGTCGACGTGATTGATCGGCTCCGGTGTGAATTGCTCGGCAGCGACGGCGCGGCTTCGATGGTATCGGTTTTCGATGACTGGTATCCGGGCGGTGCACCGTGGATTTCGACCTCGCGCAAGAATCAGCAACACCACAGCGCGCTCGCCGATTCGCATCCGACGTTGGAGGAGTCCGCTCCCGGAACCAAAGTCGGCATCGGCGTCGCGACTGGCGCCGATCGCGTGTTTGTGCTGCCTGCATTCGATCCCAGCATCGAGGCCGATCGCCAAATTCCCCTGGCCATGGCTGCTGGTATCTCGCCCGAAATGGTTATTTGGAAAGGACACTATTTGCTGAATCCGTTCGCCGCCACGGACGACGGCTCTCTGGTGTCGCTGTCGTCGCATCCCGGATTCGCTGCGTACCTACGGCAGCATGAGGAAGTGCTGCGCGCGCGTCACGTCGGTCAACGCAATCCGAACGGATGGTATCGAACGATCGATCGTGTGTGGCCTCGACTCCAATCGGAGCCGAAACTTCTCATACCTGATATTCAGGCTGGAGGCGTGATCGGCTACGACAGCGGAGAGTTTTATCCTCATCACAATCTCTACTGGATAACCTCGACGTCATGGCCGTTGTTGGCGCTTCAGACGCTGCTGCGGAGTTCGATGGTCACGGAGCAGGTGCGTGCGCATTCGGTACAAATGCGCGGCGGTAGCTTGAGGTACCAAGCGCAGACCCTTCGACGCGTTAGGGTGCCGCAGCTGAGCAGATTGTCGCATGACTTGTTGGCACGGCTGGCGAACGCCGCGAGTTCGCGAGAGCTCCCGTTGATAAACGAGATCGCGAGCGAAGCATTCGAGTAACGACGAGCTTGCCCGGCTCTTCGCCGCGTTGACGGCGTTCGATGAGGATCTGGCGAGCGACGCCCCACGATCCTAGCGTCAATACTGTTCAGTTATGTGGTTTTTGACTGTACCACGCAGGGGTATGACGACCGCGCTGGACGATGTGAATGCGGAAGGTCTGTCGCTTGGTGCGGAGTCGCCGCCACCACCGGGTGTCTCCTGGAATGGAGGTAGGAGTTGAACGTCATCCGGGTTGCAGGAGACAGGAACTGATCCAGAGAAGAGGGGCGAA
>JANLVM010000418.1:0-3873 GCA_031364015.1 Gemmatimonadaceae bacterium | reverse complement strand
CAGTTCAGCAGCGCCAGCACCACGAAGTTCAGCATGATGGTGACGATGACCTCGCTGGCGCCAAATCGCGCGCGAAGCACGCCAGGCACCGCCGCCACGGCCGCGCCACCACACGCTGCGGCGAGCAGACAGAGCACGACCGCAATGACCCCCGGGAATCCGACCGGTAACAACAATCCCATGACGCCCGCTGCGAATCCACCCATCGCCAACTGCGATTCCGCACCGACATTGAATAGACCGGCGCGCCCCGCCAACGCAAACGCCAGACCGGTGAAGGTCAGCGTGGTCGCCTTGTAGAGCACCTGTCCGATTCCGTATGCGTTGCCCCACGTGCCTTCCACGAGCTGTCGATACACCGTGGCCGGCGCTTCTCCAAACGACAGTATGAGCAGGTCGCCGACGACGGCGGCGATACCAAGCGCCACGACAATCGGCAGCACGTTCTCGAGCAGACCGCGCCGACCGGCACGCGCCGGTGTGGGTGCGATCGCGCGCAGTTCACTCGTGCTTTTCATCGGCGCTGTAGAATTATTCGGAGAGCTATTCATGGAATGCGACCAGTGTCGTAACTCACGCCGACGCTCCGGTCATGAACGATCCCAGTGTCTCCGTCGAGGCCTCGCCAGCCGACATCATGGTCACGAAGCGTCCGCGGTACACGACCGCAATGCGATCGGACAACGCCAACACTTCAGGCAAGTCCGCACTCACCAGCAGGATGGCCTTCCCGGCATCACGTGCGGCGCGCAGCTCCGCGTGGATAAACTCAATCGCGCCGACATCCACTCCTCGCGTAGGCTGGGCCGCAAGCAACACGGTAAACGCACGACCCATTTCACGCGCGAGCACGACCTTCTGCTGATTGCCGCCGGACAACGCACGCGCCGGCATGGTCGGAAGCGCCGGCCGAATATCGAACGCTTGCACCTGTTGCGCAGCATTCGCGGCGATGCGCGATGCATCGAGTCCGCGAAGAGAGGCGAAGTGATGCTGCCGCCCCAGGATCAGGTTGTCCGCAATGGAATAGTCGAGGATGAGCCCGCGCCGATGACGATCTTCGGGAATATGCGACAGCCCCGCGTCGGCGCGATCTCGCACCGACAGCGACGTGATATCGCGACCCCCAAGCAGCACCGATCCAGACATCGGGGCGCGAAGCCCAGCTATGGCTTCCAACAACTCGGTCTGCCCGTTGCCCTCGACACCGGCGATGCCCAGAATTTCGCCTGGCGCCACGTCGAACGACAGGTTGTTCACCGCCATCAGCCCGCGATCGGATTTGACCGTGAGCCCGCCAACACGCAACACAACAGGTGGAGTACTCCCACTGCGGTTGGGGGACTGCCCCTGCGGGTGGGGTAGAGCCACTGCAGGATGGGGTACTGCTGCGGGGCGCGGCAGACTCGTCGAGGCGTCAAACGCGAGTGCGACATCGCGGCCCACCATGGCACGTGCGATGTCCCTGGGAGTCGTACCCTGTGTTGCGAAGCGCGACACGGTGGTTCCGGCGCGCATGACCGTAATCGTGTCCGACACCGCCACCACTTCGTCGAGCTTGTGGGTGATGAGTACCACCGTGCCGCCATTGGCCTTGAGCGCGCGCAACACACTCCAGAGATCACGCACCTCAGGCGGCGAAAGCACGGCCGTGGGTTCGTCGAGAATCAGGATCCGCGCACCGCGATACAGCGCCTTGAGAATTTCGACGCGTTGTGCCTCGCCAACGCTCAGATCAGCGACCTTCGCCGATGGGTCCACATGCAGTCCGGACTTGGCGCAGAGCGCTTTCACGTCGGCGATGGCCTGCAACATGTCCACCCGCACGCCCCGCATGGGCTCCATCCCCAGCACCACATTCTCGGCCACCGTGAGCGTCGGCACCAGCATGAAGTGCTGGTGCACCATACCGACTCCAGCAGCGATCGCCGCGCGCGTCGACCAACCGGTGACCTCGCGGCCGTTCACATGCACGGTGCCAAAGTCGGGCGCGTACACACCAGCCAGCACCCGCATGAGCGTGCTCTTGCCTGCGCCATTCTCACCCACCAGCGCATGAATCTCGCCGGTCGCTACCGCAAGGGACGCATGACGATTCGCGACGACGGCGCCGAACATCTTGGCCACGTCCTCCATCTGCACCGCGGTACCTTCCACGGGTCGCTCCGTCATGCGGGGCGCGTCATCGCGTGCTCGGTACCTTGATCCTGCCCGCGATGATGTCCGACGTCAGTTGGTCGAGCCGCGCGCGGACCGCGTCGGGAATGAGCGACTTGTTGTTCGCATCATAGACGTACCCGACCCCCTTCTCAGCCAATCCAAACTGTTGAATGCCGCCTCGAAAGCGTCCTTCCTTGACAGCTTTCACCGCCTGAAACACCGACTCGTCGATGCCTTTCACCATACTGGTGAGGACAAACCCAGGCGCCTCACTGAACTGATCCGCGTCGACGCCAATGGCGAGCTTGCCAGCAGATCTCGCGGCTTCAAACACGCCCAGTCCGGTCGAACCGGACGCGTGAAAAATCACGTTGACCCCTCGGCTGTACTGACTGAGCGCCATCTCCTTCCCCTTGCCGGGATTGCGAAACGCCTCAGGCGTCACGCCGGCGTACGCGACAACGACCTCGCAGTCCGCGCACACGTGCAGCACGCCGGCGCGAAAGCCGGCTTCGAACTTGTGGATGAGCGCGATGTCCATGCCGCCGATGAAGCCGACTTTCTGGCTCTTTCCTACCAACGCCGCCAACGCGCCGACGAGAAAGGACCCCTCTTCCTCGCGAAACTTGAGTGCAAGGAGGTTGTCGGGCATTGGCAATGGGTTGCCCGCGCTGTCAGCGGAGATGGCGTAATCCACGTCGGCGAATCGAACGTTGGGATATTCCTTCGCCAGCGTGTTCACGTCATCGCTGAAGATGAAACCGACGCCAATGACAAGGTCGAGCCCTTCGGCCGCCAATAGGCGGAGTCCAGCCTCGCGGTCCGAGCCGTCTCCGGGTTCGATATAGCGCACGCGCGCGCCAAGCTCTCTCGCGGCTCGGAGCCCACCCAGATACGCGCCGTCGTTGAACGACTTGTCGCCACGACCGCCGACATCGAAGACGATGCCGACGTCCAGCCCCTCACTATTGTCCGCCTTGGTCGCGCCTGAAGGCGTAATCGCCAGTAGGGCGATGTGGGCGATGAAGAGCGCCCCGATCAGAAAAAGAGTCCGACGCATGGCCGGGAAGGTTCGCCGTCGGGCGTAGCCGACGGAAGGGGCAGAATGCCCCCGCCCCGAGACGCTATCGGCTCGCGGGCGTGAATCGCCACAGGCCATTGAGCATGTCGCTCGCAAACACCCCGCTGCTGGACCAGTGCACGCCCCACACGAACACCGTCCCGCTGCCGGCGAACAGCGCCTTCTCTCGTCCCATAAGGGCCAGGTCGCATCGGCCATCGACGGTTCTCTGCGCCGCCGTGCAGCTGCTCAGATCACCTCGTACATCGAGTACGCGTACGCCGCCGTTGTAGAACGCGGCGTAGAGCAAGCCGTTCGCCTCGTCAACGCTGAAGTTATGCGTACCGGCGCCGCTCACCGCGTAGCGGGCAACTTCGATGGGTGTGGTGATCGTACCGATATCGACAATGTGGACGTCTCCAACCGAGCTTGAGCCAATCACACCCGGCCCTTCCTCGCCCACGGCAAGGTATCGCTTGGTGTTCGTGACCGGGTCGTGTAACCACCACACGTTGTGTGCCTTACCACCAACGGTCGCAAGTCGAGAAATGCGTACGGGCACCGCCACCGTCCCGCCAACATTGCCGCCACCGATGTCCCATATGCCGATGCCATCGTTCCACTCGGCAGTGAACAGCAGGCCGTCACGAACG
>JANLVM010000415.1:0-6481 GCA_031364015.1 Gemmatimonadaceae bacterium | reverse complement strand
TGCGACGTCGGGGGAAAGAGCCATGACTCGGGCTGAAATCGACTCTCGGAGAGAATTTTGCACGCGAGTATGCTCCGATTTCGCACAAAGAATCGGTAAGGAAGAGGTACGGAAGAGCGGTTCGTCACCCTGCGAGTCCTGATCACGCTTGACGTGACTCCGCCAGCGAACGCTGACGACCGACGAAGTAAGCGCCCACCGATGGAGATTCTCGAAATGCAGACCCGGCTACTTTCCGCAGCCCTGTTGACGCTCTCGCTCGCGATTGCCGCGTGCAGCGATCCCTCCTCGCCACAGGATTCGGTAACCCCCTCCATCGAGCCGACCTACGCCAAGCCAGCGCCGACGAACCCGACGGCGACCGTCGGTATTCCGCTCGCCGGGTCGGCACTCGCGCTGCGAAGTGATGGCGCCTTCAGCAACGGCGTGAACTCGTTGTACTCCCATGGTGTGTGTGGCGTGACGGCGACCATCTTCGTTACGGGCTCGAGTTCGGGCGACATGGTGATGCTCACAGGCAATGCCCGGTTCGCCGATCGCAAGTGCCAGTTTTACCCGCGCAAGGTCACGATTGCATACCCCGACGGTACCACGGACCTGATATCTCCGGCGGAGCTCTTCGTGCATGAGCTTCAGTCGACGACTTTCAGCATCGCGGTGGGAGCCACTGCACGGCGCCAGTTCAACGTGCGTACCAATAACGCGCGCTGTGAGGGCGTACACTGGGGTGGCGACGTGGGTGGTGACAGCGTGGCGGTCACCAGAACGTCTGCGAATACCTGGCACGTTTCGACTCGCCTGTATCCTGACAACAAAGCCACGTGCCGATCGACGAGTGGAGCGGTAACGCTACTCGGCCACATGGCCGTGGATTTCACGATCACGTCGAGCGCCAACCTGCCGTAACGCTGGCCAACTCTGCGGAGTCGAAACCGACAGCCCGGGACGTCATCGTCTCGGGCTTTGGCGGTCACTCCACCACAGGCGGCGACAGCGCCCTTTACACCTTCGCGCTCGGGCTACCGACCGCCGAACGCCACCGGAAGCCAGTAGCTGAACTTGACGATTCTGCTGCCAGACCACCCGCGCCAAGCTCTCGGGAAATTGTATACCGGCCGGTAAGGGCTGATTGCAGGCGGTCGCTGGACTCGGACATTGAGACCAAAGCTACCGGCCGGGCACGCCACGGGATAGAAGGACACCGGATCATGGGCACGGTTTACGCCGCACGAGGCGCGGTCGCCCGCTCGCTAGCGCTTCCCCAACGCCTCATCAAAGTACGCCGCCACGCCAATCCGCAAATAGAACCCGCGCTTCTGCTCGTGGTCGCGCCGACGTGTCGTACGCGAGAGAATCTCCACCACCAGCGACGGCGTAGGCATCTGCTCCCATGTCTCCGGCAGCGTGGGTGTCGCGGGGCGCACCATGAGATCTGGCTCCACCTCCGACCCGTCAGTACGGACCACGGCGCGCGGCGTGTACACATGTCCAAGGCGGTGTGCCCGCACGTATGGCGCAACGATCCCGTGCAACACCGACGCGAGTTGCTCATGCGCTGGTGAGGGTGTCGGCGTCACAAACAGCTCTCCATCAACAAGCTCGTATTTGTTGCCGTCGTCTGGCAGCCGATCGAGCTCGGCCAGCGTCCAAGCGCTCGTCGAAAGAGCCATGAGCATGTTCCGTGTGTCCCCGGCGATTGGGGTCGGTTGCGCATGGGGTGAAGATGCGCACGGCTGACGAACTACGCCGCCTCCGCGTGCAACTTTACGCCGAGTGCTCGTGCGACCTTCAGCACCGTGGCAAAACTCGGATTCCCTTCAGCGCTCAGAGCGCGATAAAGACTCTCACGGCTTAGGCCAGCGTCCTTTGCGACTTGAGTCATTCCTTTGGCGCGAGCGATATTCCCGAGCGCTCCGGCAATACCGGCTGCGTCGTCCGGCGCCTCTTCGAACCATGCGTCAAGGTAGGCGGCCATTTCTTCTGGCGTGCGAAGGTGCTCTGCAACGTCGTACGGCGTGGTCTTGGTCTTCGTCGACTTCTTCGCGGCGGTCTTGGGCATAGCCGACTACTCCTGAAAGTTCTTGGCCAAGTGGATCGCTTTCGCGAGATCTTTCTGCTGTGTCGACTTGTCTCCTCCGGCGAGGAGTAGCAGAAGCCTTGTTCCTCGTTGCGCGTAGTAGACGCGGTATCCAGGTCCGACGTCGACCTTCAGTTCAGACACGCCATCAGTCAGATCCCTGTGCTGGCCCGGATTGCCCAAGATCAAGCGATCGACACGCACCAAAACCCGTGCTCTTCCTGCGCGATCCTTCAGCGCGTCAATCCACTTGCTATAGGCGTCGGTCTTTTCAACGCGCATGCAGCAAGTGTAGCCTTTGGGCTACGTGTGTCAAGGGCAGCGCGTCACTCGTTTTGCGATGAATGCCCGACCGAGCCCCGCGACCTGTCCTTCGTACCAACGGCGTGCTTCGCGAAGGACGCGCACCATCAGGGCGGTGCCGTCGTCAACCGCGATGCACCTGCTCTCCCGGCTACCGACCGCCGAACGCCACCGGAAGCCAGTAGCTGAACTTGACCGAGAGAAAATTGTCGCCCGCGGCGCGTGTCGTTTGCCATAGCTCATTCACCCGCACCGTGCGCGCGTAATTTTCACTGGTGCGCCGATTCTGCTGCCAGACCACGAACAGCGTGCTTCCCGGCGTCCACTCCCAGCGCATCACCACATTCGACCGAAACGACAGCACGTGAAAGTCGCGATTGCTGAGCGTGAACGACGACGCGCCATCGGTGATCGTGCGCTTGCCGACGGAGTCGATCGTCATCGTCGTGCCGTCTGTGCCGTACTCGCGGAGTTGTCGACTGCGGGGCGCAGACAGTTCGCCGATGCGTCCATACTGTCCGCTGGCGACGAACGGTTCCGCGTACCCTTCCAGCGTCAGATTGGGAGAGAAGGTGTAGTTGAGCCGAAGTTTGGCGGAGATGGTGCTGCGATCGATGTACCCGAAGATGTACCGGTTGCCGTACGTTCTCGTGCCGCCAGCCACGCGCGTCACGTATTGCCGAGGGTCGACACCGCTTTGCCACGACGGCTCGACGGAAAGCGAAACGCGATCGGACGGGCGCACCGTGACCTGACCACCGACGTGGCGGCGTTGCGCTCCAAACTCGTCGGCGCCGTAGCCACCGTTCACGCGCCAGAACGTCTGGGCGCCAAACCGGCTATTCAGCCGCAGCTCCTGCCTGAACTCGCGTGGCCGTCCCATCAGTGGGCCGCCGCGGGTGAGCGCATCGTCGACCGTTGGCAGATCGATGCCCGAGCGCAAATTGAGATTCCAGAAGTTGTTGAACGTCACGGAGGTATTCTGGCTGAACGAATTGGTCTGTTGCACCCCGCCCAGGTTTCGTGCGCCACGCGTATCGAATCCCAGTCTCCAGTTCTGCAGATACTTTCCCGGCACGGTCTCGCGAATCTGGATGTCGGCGTTGTATTCGATGTCGTCGACCGACTGCATGCGTCCGAGGTCGTTGATCTCGAAGCCTGCCGATTCGATCTTGAGTTCGGTGCCCCACAAGATGCGACGGCCCGCGTCCTTGTCGGCGCGAATTTGTGCCGAATAGCCGCCCATGGAACGACGAAGCGGGTCGTAGCGCACGTGCGTCAGGTCTGGCCGCTGCAGGAAGCGCGTGCTTGAGGTTTGCAGTCGTCGGAGTGCGGCGGTGTCGCCCGCGACATACGATCCAGCCACAAAGCCGCTCAGCGCATATTTCCCTTGTTGAAAACGCAAGCGCCAGTCGGCACCGGCGAAGTAGGCATCACGCACGAGCGCCGATTGGAGGGTGCGGTCGCCCGCGAAGTCGCGGCGCGTGCCGGTGAACGACAGGCCGAGCGTCGACGCTTGCGAACCGACTTCCTGCTGCACGCGCACCAACGCGTAGGCGGTACGCGGCTCGACCGGGACCAACCGCGTCAGTGCTGAGTCGACGAGCCGCACCCGGGCGTTCTCGTTGGCCGTGACGGCGGCCAAGGTGCCGATGGTGGTGCGACTTGGCAGACGCCCGGTCAGCTTGGCTGCGCCGAGAATAGTGCTGGCGCGAGGCATGTCGACGAAATCCCCGCTCACCGATACATGTGGCGGGGCGCCGATGCGACGCGGATAGAAGTACTGCGCCCCGTTGCCGCGCAGCATCTCGCTGCCCTCGACGAAGAAGGGACGGCGTTCGTCGAAGAATGTTTCGAAGGCGCTGAGATTCACTTCGGCCGGATCGGCTTCGACTTGGCCGAAGTCCGGATTGATTGTCGCGTCGAGCGTCAAATTGCCGGTTACGGCGGCCTTGCCGTCCACGCCAAGGCGACCGGCGTAGGGGCGGTTGAACGGATTGGCCACGATGGTGGACGCGCGTCGCGTCGCATCACCGGCCAGGTACGGCAGGAACTCCACGGGGCGGGTGGACATCACCCCTTTCAGACCGCGCAGCGTACCGAATCGCGAGATGTAGCCGGTCTCGCTTGGCGGGATCATGATCCACTGCAAGTCTTCGTTCTTGTCAGGCATCCAGCGATCAATTTGTAGTCCCCATTGCTGTTCGACCGCTGGGGGAAAGCGCAATTGCGAGAAGGGGATCCGCATTTCCGCCGTCCACCCAGCGGAGTCGATCACAGCAGCCGCCGACCACACGGGATCAAACTGGCTTTCGCGACCGCGCATGTCCTCGTCCTGGGTGTGCCGGAAGTCGGAGCGGACGCCTGCGGCCGAGACTCCAAACCCGACTCCCGTTCGGCGATCGCGCTGCGGATCGATCGTGATGGTGAGCCGTTCCGCCGATCCCATTCCGTCGCGTCGCGTCATATTGCGGATGATCTGGTTCGGCCGTTGGCGCAGCAGGCGGGCGCCCACATAGAGCGCCTGATCGTCGTACACGAAGTAGACGATCGTTCGTTCAGTGGGATCGGCGCCGGGAACCGGGCGCTGCTGGCTAAAGTCGTTTATGGCGACTGCCGACTTCCAGATGGCCTCGTCGAGTATCCCATCGACCTTCGGCGCGTTCGCGCTGCGAACGGCGGTGGCGACTTTCGAGGACGGCTGACTGTCGACGTTGGAAGGGTGCAGAACGACGATACCGAGCAACAACAGGCCTGAAACAACGACAGAACGGGACACGCAGGCAGAATTGGGGGACGAGCCGGGGAGCGCGACTTGGAAGAACGACCGATACGTAAGGAGATTACGCGCCACGCCCTGAAAACGCTTACGCCGATGCTCGCTGGTCAGGCAATCATTGCCGGTGTGCGTGAGATGCCGCATACTCTCGGCAGCCCGACCCTTCCCCTCGATCCGGCCCCTCTGACCATGAAGCGTTTCGCTTTCGCGTTGATCACGACGTTGGCGTTTGCCGCGCTGGCCCTCCCGGCACAGTCGAGCGCGGTACGGCAGCCCCGGCCACCCACCGGCACGCCGGCGCTGCCACGTCCGGTGTTCGAGGTCGCCGAAGCGTCGATTCCTCAAATGCAGGCAGCGCTGACCGAAGGGCGCGTGACATCGCGCGAATTGGTGCTGCTGTACCTGGCGCGCATCGCCACGTACGAGCACACACTGCACGCCGTGATCACCGTGAGCCGTTCGGCGCTGGCCGAGGCGGACGTGCTCGATCGCGAGCGCGCAGAGGGAAGAGTGCGCGGACCGCTGCACGGAATTCCCGTCGCGCTCAAGGACAACATTCACACGACCAACATGCGCACCACCGGTGGTGCGTTGGCCTTCAAGGATCTTGTACCGCCGTACGAGGCGACGCTTACCAGGAACCTGAAAGACGCGGGGGCGATCATTCTTGCAAAGACGGTGATGACCGAGCTCGCGAATTGGGTAGCCGGGAGCCCGACGCCGATGCCCGGCAACTACAGTGCGGTGGGTGGCTATGGTATGAATCCGTACGATCCGCGTCCCGATCCGCGGCCCGGCTTCAGCGATGGACGCCCGTCGATGAACACGGGCGGGTCGAGTTCCGGCATTGGCACGGCGGCCAGCTTCTGGGCGGCGAACGTCGGCACCGAGACGTCAGGCTCGGTGCTCAGTCCGTCCAACCAGAACATGATTGTTGGCATCAAGCCCACCGTCGGTCGCATCAGTCGCTACGGTGTCATTCCCATCACGGCCGACCAGGACACACCGGGCCCGATGGCGCGCACGGTCGAAGACGCGGCCATCATGCTGGGCGCACTGGAGAGCGCGGCGCCCGACCCGAATGATGCGGCGACCAGAACGTGCATGCCGCCCGCCAATCGCGACTACCGCCCGTTTCTCAAGCGCGATGGACTGAAAGGCGCGCGCATTGGCGTGCCACGCGCGTTTTTCTACGAGGCGTTCACTATACCAGGCACGAGCACGCCGCGCGGCGGGATCAGTGCCGCGCAAACGGCCGTGATTAACGACGCGATCGCGGCGCTCAAGCAGGAAGGTGCAACCATCGTGGACCCGGCGAACAT
>JANLVM010000367.1:0-18697 GCA_031364015.1 Gemmatimonadaceae bacterium | reverse complement strand
GCGCTCCAAGTATGCTCTCTTTTACAGCAACCTCGCACTCACCGGTCCGCAGGGTGTCGACGCGCGTGGGCGCACGATGTATGGCACGATCAGTGGTTCGAACTCGAGCCCTGCGGTGCGGGGCGGTCGCAATCAGGTGTTTGATGCGTCGAATAGCAGCGGTGGCGACTATGCGTACAATCTCACCGCCAGCCTGAGCAAGCGATTTGCCGACAATTGGGAGGGCTCACTCGCGTATACCTTCTCCGAAGCGCGCGATGTGCAGAGTACGCTCAACTCCACGGCGAATTCCAACTTCAACCAGGGCCGCTCTGTCTCCGGCGATCTGCTGGACAGGACGACGCTGGCGCCCGCCAAGTGGGATCAGCCGCACAAGATCCTGGCGGCGGGCACCTACAGTTTCCCGTGGCGCATGGATGTGTCGGTGATCTACACTGGCTCGTCGGGCGCGGCGTACGACTACTATCACAGCACCGACGAGAACGCCGATGGCTCGACGGCCAACGACCCTGTTTATGTTCCGAAGAGCGCGACCGACGCGAACGAGATTTTGTTCACGGGCTATAACGTGCCGGCGTCAGCGGCCAGCGTCGCCGCGCAACAGGTGGCGTTCGACCGGTTCATCAACTCGGTGGAATGTCTCAAGAATGCGCGCGGACAGATTCTCCGGCGCATGAGCTGCCGCTCGGCGTGGCGCGACTTGTACAACGTGTCACTGCGCCAGTCGCTGCCGTCGGTCAGTGATCACGCGGTGTCGTTCACGGTCGATATCTTCAACTTCGCGAATCTGGTCAACAGCAAGTGGGGCCAGCAGAAGTTCACGGTGGCGCCGGGCTTGCCGGGCGTGCAGTTGCTGCAGCGTACTGGTGTCGCGACGCAGAGTGGCAAGACGGTCGGTGTCTATAACTTCACCCCGACCACGACGCTCTACGATATCCGGAACGTCGATTCGAACTACCGTATCCAGCTGTCGCTGCGATACGCGTTCTAGAAGGGGCGGGAGGGGAACAGGGAACGGGCGGGCTTCGGAGAAGCCCGCCCGTTTTGTTGGGGGAACGGCAACTACGTTTTAAGGGCAACGACGCTATCAGGGCAAAACGCGATCAGGGCAATACGCTACAAGACTGGCTTCCCATACCACATTTTGCTGATCGCGCTTCGCTGTTGCCTTGATAGCGTCGTTGCCCTTGAAACCAAGACTTAGAATATTTTAAGGTTGATGTACTTCCGCGGATTATTCTTGATATCCGCCATCAGCGAATCCACGCGCAGCAGCACCGAATCCAACCGCCGGTAAATCGCGTCGTCGTTCATCAGTTTGCCCACCGTGCCGTCACCGCTGCTGACCTTGGCAACCACCGTTTGCACCTGCGCGTTGGTTTGCTTGAGTTCGCGCGATAGCTGTTCAAGACTCGCCGACATGGCGCGGACATTGGTGAGGGTCGAGTCGATTTTTGCGGTATCGACGGACGCGATGGTGTTACGCAGCGCATCTTGCGTTCTGGTGAGTTGCGTCGACTGCTCGGTCATCACGCGGCTCATCTGCGCGACCAATCGTGTGAGCTGCGTGATGGTGGCGCGCACGTCTTGCATACCGCCGCCGTCCACGAATTCCGCGCGCGCCTTCCCGGTGAGCGCGCGAACATCTGACGCGATCGAGTCACCCTTGCTGAGCAGTTCCGCCGTGCCCGGTGAGCCTGCGCCGGTCGGAATCGTGTCACCCTGAAGCATGTATTCCTTCTGGCCGACGACTGGCTTGATGGCGATGAGCTGGTCACCAAAAATGCCGTTTGCCTGGACGGTCGCGGTGGAGCCCTTGGGCACTCGGTACTGTTGCTGCACCTTGAGTCCCACCACCAGCGTGCCGTTGGGATCGAGTTCGACGCGATCGACAAACCCGATCTGCACTCCGGCGAGCAGCACGGGCTGCCCCTGTTTGAGTCCGGCGCCCCAGTTGAAGCGCGCGTACATGGGGTAGTTGCGCGCCAGACCACCGCGCGCGATCCAAATGGTGCCGCCCAGTCCAATGACCACGGCAGCAACAAGGAGCAGGCCAACGAGTACTTCGTCGCGTCGTTTCATGAGGCGAGGTGGAATACGGGGATTGGCGCCAACCGCGCGCGCTGAGGGGTCACGCTTGAATGAACGGAGCGAACACGGCCGCCACGATCGCATCCAGCACCAGGATCGAGACGGATGCAATGACGACGGCGAGTGCAGTGGAGCGTCCGACGCCCTCGGCGCCGGCTTCGGTGACGTAGCCTTCGTACGCGCAGACAAAGGCAATCGCCCCGCCAAAGCAGACCGCCTTGATCAGCGAGTAGACGACCTGAAACTCGGTGAACGCCAGTCGCAGCCCATCCAGAAAGTCGGAGGTGCGGACATCGGTGGCGAGGACGAGCGTCGCCCACGCGCTGAGGATCGCGGTGGCGTTGGCGAGAATGGTGAGCGCCGGAATCATGACGAGTGCCGCCAGGAGACGCGGGAGCGCCAGGTAGGCGATCGGATCGAACGACAAGGTCTCCAGCGCGTCGATTTGTTCGGTCACGCGCATGGTGCCAATTTCGGCTGTCATGCGCGCGCCGACCCGACCGGTCAATACCAGCGCGGTGAGTAGCGGCCCGAGTTCGAGCACGATGCTCTGGCGCACAATGAGTCCGACCACCGAAAGCTGCACGCCGGGGAACAGCTGATAGCGGGTCTGGAACGCCGTGACGCCTCCCAGGAACGCGGCCACGATGGCAGCGAGTGGCAGCGACTCGACGCCGATTCGCTGCATTTGTCGAATCGTTTCAGGGGCCCAGGTGCCAGGTTCCCGCAGTCCGCGCGCGATGTCCCGCGCGAAATACGCGCGTAAACCAATCGCGCGAAGCAGGCCAGCGGTGCGCTTGTACGCGCCGCTAATCACCAGGTCGAACGGCATCAGGTTCGCACACGCGCTAGGAGAATTACGGCGACAAGACCCACCAGCAGGTTGGGCATCCATGCCGCGAGTTCAGGCTGCATGAGTTCCTTGCCACCGACGGCCTTCGTGAGCTGAATGAGCACCAGGAACAATATGGTGGTGCCCAGGCTGACCGCCACACCGAAGGCCGCTCCACCGCGCTGCGAGCTCGTGGCCAGCGGCGCCCCGAACAGCGCAATAATGATGCAGGTGACCGGGATGGCGATCTTCAGCATCCGCTCGACCTTGAGCAGGTTCACGTCCGCACCGGAGCGTTCAAGCGCGCGGATGAATCTGGTGAGCTGTGCAAAGTTCATTTCAGTGGGCTCACGCTCGCTGGCCCGCAACTCGTCTGGTGTTTCCTTGAGTCGCCGATCGAGGATCGAATCGAATCCGAACGCCAGATCGATGGAGTCGTTGGGGAGCACATGCATCTGACCCTTACGCAGCAACCAGCCACGCTGGTGGTGCCAGTTCCCGCTGTCGGCCGCGATGAGGAGCCCGGCGCGGCGCTTTGAACCGCGTTCCTCGATCTCGACCCTTTCGATTCGGCGTTTCTCCGTATCGAGCGCGTATATGCGATAGACGCGTCCCGCGTCGTTCGCGAACGCGAAGTTGTACCGAGCCGATTCCTGGAACTCGCTGCGCCCGGCGAGCAACTTGAGTCGTTTCGCGTTTGCCGGTGGGGCTACTTCGCTGAACACCAGGCCAATGCCGGTGGCGACGCACGACATCAAGATGATCGGCGCAATAAACCGGTAGAAACTGATACCGGAGGCCTTCGCCGCGGTGATCTCGGCGTACCGCGTGAACGTGCCAATGGAGAACACGGTCGCGAAGAGCACGGCGGCGGGCAGCACCATGAACAGCGTATCAGGAATCCAATAGACATAGCTCATCGCGACCGCCTCATACGAGAGCTTCTTCTCTGTGTACTTGCGAAGATTGTCCACCAGGTCAATCACAAACACGAGTACAGGAAACCCGGCAACCGTCACCAGAAAAATGCGCGCAAACTCAGCGGCCACGTAGCGATCGAGCGGGGTGACGAGTCGGGCGCGACCCGACGGACGACCTCCGATCATGCGGCGACCGCCTTTTCCCGGGCCAATTCGCGTCGTACGGCACGGTCGCTCCACCATTCGCGAACGCCGCCCCCGCGTGACCGGTCGGTGGTCGATTCCACGCGCCAGAGCATCATGATGCCGACCAGAGTAAAGATCACATTGGCGATCCACATGGCGACGTAGGCCGGGAGTCGACCCTTATCCGCGAGCGCCTCCCCCGCCATGAGGCAGATGTAGTACAGTCCGAACACGATAATGCTCACGCCGAGCGTCACGCCCACGCCGCCACGCGGAAAACGCAGGGCGATGGGGGGTCCAAAGAGGACGAATACCAGGCAGGCAAAGGAGAGTGCAAACTTTTTGTGAATTTCCACCGCCAGGCTGTCCAACGACTCGCGCGCTTCCAGCAGCTGCATGGTGGCGGCCAGCATCGAGCCGCGGTTCATCTCGTCCGAATCGACCGCAGCCATGATGACGGGTGGAACGACCGGGGGCTGAGCGACCGCCGCTGCCGGAACGACGACCAACGAATCGACCGGTCCGGGAATCGCCGGATTGGCCTGACCAGGAACGACCGACGGCACAATCGTCGGCTGTGCAACCGGTGACGGTGTCGGGGGTACCGGGATCGGTTGCACCGGCGGCTGCTGGACCGGCGGCTGCTGGACCGGCGGCTGCTGCACCGGCGGCTGCTGGACCGGCGGCTGCTGCACCGGCGGCTGCATCGCGTTCTCCTCAACCCTCTGCGCTTGCGCCGTCTTCACCTGAAACAGCGCCGGCAAGGTCACGCAATACAGCTGCGCCAGCCGTTCCCGCGCCGGGCGTTCGCGCGGCGCCGTGATCGTCTTGGTGCCCTTCTTGACCAGTCGGCTGGCGTACATGATGTACTCCTTCCGAATCCGGGTGTACTCGGCAGCCGACACCACATACTTCCGCTCCATTTCGCACACCGACATTTCGCGATCGCCTTTGTACGTATCGGACTGGGACGACTCGAAGTTCTGCGTAATGCCCTGCAGTTGCACGATCTGCTGGCGGAAATACGAGCGCTGGAATCGGCGCGGGTCGCCCTTCACGAATTCCTGCGACTGCCCGTGATACAACATCAGCTGCAGATCTTTCCCGTTGGGGGCCAGCAGAAACAGGCCGCTGTCGGCGTAAATGGTCTTGCGCTCGGGTCCTTTCCGGAGATCGTAGATCACCACGCCCCACATCTTGTTGGATTCCGCATTGCTGCGATCCACGCGCATGTAGAACTGGTCGGTGATGGCGTTGAGTACCTGATCGCGAAGCGCCAACGTGGGCTTGGTGCGGGCGATATCCTGCTGCAGGATGCGCAGCTGATGATTCGCCCGCGGCAACACCTGATCGTTGAACGCGACCATGGCCAGCGAGAGCAGAAACGCGCACAGGAGCACCGGGGCCATCAGCGACCGTACTCGTACGCCGCTGGCTTTGAACGCCGTGATCTCGTGCTCTGCGGCCATGCGGCCGAACGCGTACAGCGTGGCGACCAGCACCGCCATGGGGAGGGTCATGGCAATGGTGAATGGCAGCGACAGCACGAAGAACTTCCCGATCGCCAGCCAGGGCAGCCCCTTGCCGGCCAGATTGGCCAACTGGCGCGCGACGTACTGCAGCATCAGCAGCGACGTCAATGCGCTCAGCGCGAATATGAGAGGACCGACGTGCTCGCGCACGACGTAGCGGGTAACAAGCTTCACGACGTAAATTCCTCGTTCACTACCGGCGATATCAAGGGCAAAGGCGCAGATGGGTTCATGAACTGTGCGTGATGGGACTGAGGTGGAGTCTCATATGATGCGCGCTCTGGGCCCCGTGGCCGATAGTCCCGCAGCGCCCCCGTGTGCGCTGCTCGTACCCCACGATCGGAGTTCGGTGCGCCGTTCGATGCGCCAACGGCCCACAGGCCGATATGAAGCGACTCGCTGCCGCGCTCGCAAGCTCGCGACGCGCGTGAGCTGCGGATTGTTGCTGGCCGTCGTCGCACCCCTGCACGCGACCCGGGCGCAGGCGGTGCCCGCGCGCTCTGCCGCCGGCTTGGGCGTCGCCGGTCTTCGGCTCCGTACCCCCGCCGACACCTTTGTGTTGAAGCCGCTGGCGCGTTTCGGGGTGCTCCGCGAGGGGATTGTGTACCGACCCGACCCGTTCCGGGTCGCCGAGGGCCTGGTGGCCGCCGCGAGGCGTCGGAGCGAACGGCTGGCGGTGACCCGCTGGCAATCGGTCATACAGACGTCGTTACAAGCCCGCCCAGAGACGCTCGTCGTCGTGGTCCGATCACCCACCGACAGCAGCGCCAGGCCGGGGGCGCTGGTTCCGTTGGTGCCCCAACCGCGTGCCGGTGCCGATGCGCGCACGCAGATCGGCGGCGCCGACTTTCGCAGCAACGTTGCGGATCTCGGCATCAATCTCAATTCGCGTCTCGAGTCGAAGTTAGGTCGCGCGCGTAATCTGCGATGCACCGCGTCGCAAGCCACGATCGTGGGCAGCAACTGTACGGGCTCGTATCAGCCCTCGTTCGACTACCAGTTCAATCTGCGCACCGGCGGCGTCATCGCGAATCGGGTGCACCTCAGCGTCGACTACGACTCACAGCGCGAATTCGACGCGTCCAACAACATCTCGGTCTCGTACGAAGGAAAGAGTGACGAATGGCTGCAGCGTCTCGAAGTGGGCAATGTCAGCTTTCAGGCGCCGCCGTCGCGTTTTCTGACCTCCGGTATTCCATCGGGCAACTACGGGGTGCAGGCCCGCGGGCAGCTCGGGCCCGCACGCTTCACCGCGATCGTGGCCCAGCAGAAGGGCAATGTCTCGAAAGACAATGTCTTCACCGTGGGCGATCGCACACAGCAGGACGTCGAACGCCCCATCGAAGACATTCAAATCGAAACACGGCGGTTCTTCTTCACGATCGATCCGCGCCGACTGTCGGGGTATCCGAATGTCGATTTGCTGAACCGGCAGCACATGCAGCAACTCTCGGGTGCACTGCCAGATTCCATCCGACCATCGCGTGTGTATGTGTATCGGCAACTCATTGGCGCGTCGAATCAGAACCCCCGCGGGCCGCAGTTCTCCGTGCGCGGCGCGCGAAATCCGGCGCGCCAAATCTATGAAGTGCTCCGGGAGAATGTGGACTATTATCTCGATCCATCGGGGCTGTGGATTGCGCTGGTGCGACCGCTGCAGATCAACAACGAGCGGCTGGCCGTCGCCTATGAAGTGAACAGCGGTGGGGTACCCGGTCGCAACGTGAACACCGGGGGCACGCCAGATATTGAATTCACCGACACCCCGCAGTTCGCCAATCTGCTCTGGGAACCTGAGCTCCAGCCCAACCTGCCCGAGTACTTCCTGCGGGAGATCAAGTCGGTGTATCGCTTGGGCGGGGAGGACCTGCAGCGTGAAACAGTGGCACTCAAGCTGGTGACGGGGCAGTCGGGGGATCAGGAGAAGCCGTTCGACTCCTCACGCGGCGAAACGTATCTGCAGCTGTTTGGGTTGTCGCAGGCCACCAATCCCACCGCGTTTGACGTGGAGAATCGTGTGTGGCCGCGCCCCGGCGATCCGAACTATTCGGCGACCAGTGGCGGGCGCGACAAGCTGATTCGCGATTACTTCGTGTTCTTTCCCTCGGTGCAACCATTCGCGCGTGCCGGGCTCGCGCAGCCGCTGGCCAATCCTGCCAATGATACGTTGTATCGCTATCCCAACGAATATCTCTACTCGGCGCAGCGTCCCCAGTCCATTTACCGCATGGTGGCGCGCTACCGCTCCGAGGGGGGCGCCTCGCAATACGGCCTGCGACTGAACAGCATGCAAGTGCGACCGAATTCCGAGCGCGTTTCGATCGATGGGCGCGTGCTCGAGCGCGACGCCGACTACAAAATCGAGTACGAGTTGGGAACGATTTCCTTCACCCGCGGCGACACGCTCTTTCCCCAACCGCGCCAGGTGACGGTCCGGTACGAGGAGAATCCCCTCTTTGCCGCGGCGCCCATCACGATTCTCGGTTTCGCCACGCAGTTTCCGCTGGAGAACGGGCAACTGTCGTTCACGGCCATTTCGCAGCAACAACGCTCGGGCTACACCAGGCCACCCCTGGGGTTCGAACCCATCGGGTCGTTCGTGGCCGGCGTGACGGGCAACATGGTATGGGACGCCACGTTGCTCAACCGTCTCGTTCGCACGCTGCCGTTCAAATCCGGCACGACGCGTTCGCGACTGGCGGTGCAGGGCGAATTCGCCATGAGTAAACCGCAACCCAACTCGGCGGGACAAGCGTACATCGAAGCGTTTGAAGGCGATGCCGGTGTTGGCATTTCGATGTCGGAGGTGGCCTGGTACTACAGCTCACGACCCGCGCTGGGCAGCGTGCTCCCGGGGTTGCTTGGCGCGTCGGCGTTCAATCTCAATCGTGCCGGCACCCTGGCGTTCCAAAACAACGGTGTCGATACGGTGGGGAACTTCGTGCAGTTCAGCATCGACCAGATCGACCCATCGGTGCGCATCACTGGCAGCGGGATTCAGACCCCCGAACAGCTGCTGTGGATGACGCTCTACCCGTTGCGGACTGGCGGCATTTTCGACTACGAGCCCGGAACGAACCAGCGACGCTACGCGTGGACGGTTGGTGGCAACTCCTCGGTGGGAACGACACCAACCGGTCGGCGCTGGCGTTCGCTCCGCACCGTGCTCAATCCCAGCGGTGCCGATCTGTCGCGCATTGAGAATGTCGAGTTCTTTGTACTCGTGCAAGCGGAGCAGAGCAAGCTGCGACGCAATCCCACGTTGGTATTCGACTTTGGCGAGATCAGCGAAAACAGTGTGACGTTTGCGCCGGAAACGCTCACGATCCGGGCGCCGCCACGGGTGGGGCTGCCCAGCGATTCAACGTACCGGGGGAAGCGATTGGTGGGCTACGATCGATTCGATTCGGAACGTGATCCATTTTCGCGTGCCTTCAACGCGCTGGAGAACGACAAGGGCATCGGCGGCGACGTGGCCGACACGATTGTGGTGGACGATCGGACCAGATCGCCAACCGCAGTCGTGACCGCCAACAAGGTTCCGCTGTGCACGCAAGCGGTGGCCGTGGTGCAAGTGCTTGGCGACAGTCGGGCGGTGTGCTCGGTACGCAACAATCGGCTTGATGAAGAGGATATTGATCTCGACGGTCGACTCAACCTGCCCTCCAGCAGCGTCGACAGTGAGCAATTCCGTCGATTCGCGGTCGATCTGAGCGACAAGCGCACATGGACACGCGTTGGCAGGTGCTTCGCGCGGTCGGACTCGTCGTCGGGCGCCATCGTCGCCGACAGTGTGTGCTGGGTGCAAGTGCGGCTCAACTGGCGGGCGCCATTGGAAGAGGTGAACAATCCCAATGAACGTCGCATGCGCACCCTGCGTATGACGATGGTCTCCAGCGCGCAGTCGCTCGATGAGGACTTCGTGCGCGTGGCGCTGGCCAAGTTCAAGCTGGTGGGCGCACCGTGGCTCAAACGCGCCGATCGCCCTATCAGTGGCGCCGCCGGTGATTCGACGGCACTCGCCAGTGGCTACGTGATCGCCAGTGTCGTCGGGACGCTCGATTCATCGGCGGTGCTGCCCTATACCCCGCCCCCCGGCGTGGTGGAGGCCCCGGAGAACCGACAATCGGGGTACGAGAACACCCGCATTCAGATCAACGAACGGGCATTGCGTTTGCAGACGGGCATCCCGGGACAGCAGTATCGCACCTTCGATCGTGCCGAGGCGTATTTCCGATTTCCCGAGGGCACCAAGTCCTTCATGGGCTACAAGACGCTGCGGGTGTGGATGCGCGGGCGTGGCAACGGATGGGGACCTACGGGTGAGCTCAACGGCTATGTAAAGATTGGACGCGACGAACACAATTTCTATATGTATCGCACGCCGGTGAATGCCGGACCGGCGCAGAGTGCGTGGGATCCTGAGTTGCGTGTCGATCTCACCCGATTCCAGTTTCTGCGCGCGCAGCTCGAGAACAATTTTCTCAAAGGGTCGGCCGACTCGCTGGCCTGCAGCGGCACCGATCTCGAACTCATTCGACGCTCCGGATTGCCGCGAGGACTCACCGTACGTCGCTATGCCGTGTGTCAGGATGGCTACATCGTGTACAGCGCCGATCCCAGCGTGACTCCGCCCAACCTTGCCGCGGTGCAGGAGCTGTCGGTGGGAATCGTGCGCGTGGATAGCGTCCCGCGTGGTGGTTCGGGAATTCTGGCCAACGACACGCTGGAGCTGTGGATCAACGACGTCCGGCTCTCCGACGTTGTCGATGCGATTGGCTTCGCCGGCGAAGTGGGTATGTCGATGAATGCCGGCGACCTGGCGGACTTTCGGGTCAACCTCAGTCGGCGCGATCCCAACTTCCGGCAGCTTGGCGAGAACCCGAGTTTCCTCACGACCAGCGGTGTGAGCATCGGCACCACCCTGCACCTGGAGCGCATGCTTCCGGCGAGCCTGGGCATCGTGATGCCGTTCAACGTCGACTACGCCGGCGCGGGGATCGATCAGCTGTTTATCAATCGCTCCGACGTGCGTGCCAGTGGCATCGAGGGACTGCGCAATCCGCGCGATCGACGCGTGAACTATTCTGTCGCACTGCGCCGCGCGGCTCCGTTGGCGCGCGGGTGGTACGCACCGGTACTGAATGGACTGGCGATGTCCGGCGCATGGTCGGCGGGCGAGTCGAAGAGTGCGTTCCAAACAGGAAGTCAGTCCAACTACGTCATGGGTGCTTCGCTCGACCTGAGCGACGATCGACGCGAGGATCGCTTGCCGCGCATTGTGGATCGCCTGTTGGGAGTCCTTCCGAGATTCCTTCGTGAGAGTGACGCGGTCAAGGGCGTGCGCGCACAGCACTACCGGTGGCAGCCCACCCAGTTTCGGCTCACCAGCTCGCTCGCGCGGAACGCAAACTCCACCACGAGCTTTACCAAGGCCGCCACCGCCGCGTCGGACACCGGGCAGGTGATCACGGGTCTCAATCACGCCTGGGTGAATGCGGCGCGACTGGAGGTTCGTCCGACCATTGGCCTCACGGGTAGTGTTGATGCGCGTCAGGTGCTCGATTTGCGCGACTATCGTGATCTGGTGCTTGGCGCCGACAGCACCGACCGCCGCCAGGCCGCCGCCGCCGAGCGATTGCGCGTGCTGGGCGCGTCGGTTGGTCTGGAACAGGAACGCACTCTGAGCAGCGGCGTGCTGTTTCAACCGCAAGGGTCGCTCTGGCTGCAACCTCGGCTCGACTTCCGCTCGACCTTTCGCTTGTCCAAAGATCCCAACGCGCGAGCGCTCCTGCGGGAGGGCGACTCCACCGGCGCATTTCGCCTGCCGCAGCGGCTCGGGGCGGCGCAAAGTCTCACGGCCGGCGCGCAGCTACAGCTGGGGCGCTTGTTGATGGCACGCACGGTCGACAAGTCCCGGTTGCATCGCATCGGAAAAGCCATCGCCCCGGCCGACATCACCTGGCAGCGAGACATCACGTCGAATTACGACAACACGGTGTACGACCCGGGATTGGGCTATCAACTCGGTCTGGGCGGCATCGAGTCGTTTCGCGGCATCAGCAATAGTCGGTTGGCGACTACGGCGGGCCGAGTGCAAAGTTTTAGCGCGATTGGTGCGTTGAACCTGCCGCTCTCGCTGAACGTGCAGTCGCGTTTCGAGCGCGGTACCAATGAGACGTGGACGCGACGCGTGCTTGATGGGTTTCAGGCACTCATCACCAGCGAACGTCGCACCTATCCCGACGTGAGTGTGCGCTGGGCGTGGCGGCCCGCCCGCATCACGAAAGTGATCTCGATGGTAACGGTCAATGGACGATACCTGGTGAGTGAACAGCACACGGTGATCCCAAACGAGACGGGTGGCCTGGCCGATCGGAGTCGCACCACGTCGCGCGGTCAACCGATCTCGGGCTCAATCACCTGGGCGTTTCTGGGGAATCTGACCACGAACGGTTCCGTGAATCGTACCCATCGCGCGGACGCGCGCCCGGGATCGCTGACCCTCAACGATACCAAGGGTGTGTCCTTCGACATGGCGCGCAATCTCCCGTTGCCAAAGAAGTGGAATACGCGTACGGGGCAGCTCCGGATGCGCCTCTCGTATCAGTCCGAAGAGTCGATCGCCACGGTGGGCGGTTCGACGGTCGCCGTGCTGGCGACGGAGCCGACGTTCTCGGTGTTGACCAACAATGGACGACGCGCGTTCAATGTGAATGCGGATACCGACCTGTCGGAGCTGCTCACGTTCAGCCTGACCGGTTCGCACATCCTCACCTTCGACCGCAACTTCAATCGACGGTTGTCGAATACGGTGGTGAGCGTGATTTTGCAGTTGCGGTTCTTTGCCGGAGAACTGCGGTAACGAGATCGACAGCCGCCACGGATTTGGCTGTGATCGAGCAGGACGCGCACGGATCACGTGCAACAGGGGGGCGGGACCTGCAACGAATTGGTGACAATGATCGGACAGGTCGGCGGTATTCTGCGCGATGCCGACCACCGCTGAGCGCCACGCCCTCCTGTTTCTTTCCGCCGTCGCGGTGATCGGCGGCGGGGTGCGTGCCGTGGGTGCGAATCGGTTCACCCGCGAACTCAATGGCGCGCAGCATCTGGTGGGCGGCGCGTCCAACGAATCGGTCGGGGACCGCGCCTTGTCGGCGCAGATATCCGCCGTCGACTCCGCTCGCGCGACCAAGGCTCGCGCGACCAAGGCCCGCGCGACCAAGGCCCGCCGACCCGCGCGTCCGACTCGTGGGCGTCCAGTTCGCCCCGCGACGCAGACTTCCGACTCCAGTTCCGCCGACCACGTGTCGAGAATCTCCCCGCGGAGGCCGCCCGCTCGCACACCGCTGCTGGTGGATGTGAATCGGGCGACACAGGCAGAACTCGAGCGTCTTCCGCGCGTGGGTCCGGCGTTGGCGGCTCGAATTATCAGTTGGCGGGAGCAGCACGGTCCGTACCGGTCCATCGACGACCTCCGTCACGTCCGTGGCATTGGAGCTGTCACCGTCGCCCTGCTGGCGCCGTCGGTGACGTTTTGATGTCGGCACCGTCCATTCCAGAGTGAGGCGCACCTCGCGTCTCATGACACCGCACGCTACACGAACAGACGATCCCTACTCAGTATGCCTGCTGCCGCTGCTCCCCTTCAGAATCGGGCTGCTGAACGACTGGGCGACCTTCTCGTGCGCGAGGGTCTGCTCACCCGTGAGCAGTTGGCGAAAGCGCTGCAGGAACAGGCGCAGAACCCGGGGCAACGCCTTGGTTTGACCGTGGTCAGGATGGGCATGGTGCCTGAGACCGAAGTGGTGCGCATGTTGGCGCGGCAATATCGGATGCCGGCGGTCGATCTGGCGCGCTTCGAGGTCGACACCCGCCTGCTCAAGCTGATCCCCGCCGAGCTGGCATCGAAGCACACGGTGCTGCCGCTCAAGCGCGACGGTCGCCAACTCACGGTGGCGATCGCCGACCCCACGTCGATGGGGGTGATCGACGACCTCAAGTTCATCACGCGATACGATATCATCCCCGTGCTCGCGGGCGAATACTCGATGCGCGCGGCGATTGAAAAGCATTACGAAGCGAATGAGATTCAAATGCAGTCGTTGCTACAGGACCTGGTGGCGGACGACGACGATGTGGAGGTCCTGGAGACTCAGGATGACATGATTGACGCGAATGTGCTGGCGGCGCAGGTCGATGAAGCGCCCGTCGTCAAGCTCATCAACGCGATTCTCACGAACGCCGTGAACAAGGGTGCTTCGGACATCCACTTCGAATGCTTCGAACACGAGTTGCGGGTTCGTTATCGCATTGACGGTGCGCTGAGCGAAGTCATGAAGCCGCCCCTCAAGATGCGTGCTGCGCTCATTTCCCGTTTCAAGATCATGGCGCAGCTCAACATCGCGGAACGCCGCGTGCCGCAAGACGGACGCATCAAGCTGAAAGTCGGCAAGAAAGTCATCGATTTTCGCGTGAGTTCGTTGCCGACGCTCTTTGGCGAGAAGGTCGTGCTCCGAATTCTTGACAAGGGCAATCTGACGCTCGATCTCGAGAAGTTCGGCATTGAGCCGCGCGCCGAGCGCGAGTTGATGGAAGCGATCTCGAATCCCTACGGCATGGTGTTGGTCACGGGACCGACGGGTTCGGGGAAGACGACCACGCTGTACTCCGCGTTGTCGAAGATCAACAACGGCGACGTGAACATCATGACCGCCGAAGATCCGGTCGAGTACAACCTCTTCGGCATCAACCAGGTGCAGGTCCGCACGGAAATTGGCATGTCGTTCGCGGCGGCACTGAAGGCGTTCTTGCGTCAGGATCCGAACGTCATCATGGTCGGCGAAATTCGGGATCTCGAGACCGGCGGCATCGCCATCAAGGCAGCGCTCACCGGACACATGGTCATGAGCACGTTGCATACGAACTCGGCGCCCGAGACCATTACCCGTCTTCTGGATATGGGGCTCGAACCGTTCAACGTTGCGTCGGCGCTGAATCTTATTCTCGCGCAGCGACTGGTGCGTCGCGTCTGCTCGAATTGCACGGTCAAGTACGATCCGGATGACGCGGAGCTCGTCGCCGCCAAGGTCAAGCGGACCACGACGCTGCGGGAGCTCCGGTTCACCGAAGAGGTGCTGGCCGACGCGAAGGGTGCGGCCACACCCGCAGCACTGCCCTATCTCAAGACCTTGTCGCTCGACACCACCATTGGAGAACTCCCCTTCTTCAAGGGTCACGGATGCGACACGTGCGGCGGTACCGGGCTCAAGGGTCGTCAGGGTCTGTACGAAGTCATGTTCCTGACCCCGACCATCAAGAAGCTCGTCATGCAGAACTGTGACGTGCAGGTACTTCGCGAAGGGGCCATCACCGAGGGCATGCTGACCCTTCGCATGGATGGCTGGCTCAAGATCTTGAAGGGCGTCACGACGCTCGACCAGGTCATCCGTGAAACAACCAGCTGATGTGGTGTGACGGTGGGTATCCTCACTCCCGTCCATTCGTCCTTCACTGGATGAACCGGGGCCCTTCGCACCCCGCCCTGTTCAACACGCCCCGATGACACCTCCTCTCCAATCTCCCGTCTCGCTTCGCACGCTGCTCGATGAAATGATCGAGCGCGAGGCGTCCGACCTGCATATCACGGCCGGCGACCGGCCGAAGCTGCGCGTGGACGGCGATATCATGAATTCGTCAGTCGAGCACGTGCTGACGCCACGTGATACGCTGCAGCTGGCGTACTCGGTGCTGACCGAGAACCAGAAGAAGCGATTCGAAATGGAAGACGAACTGGACTTCTCGTTCGGCATCGCGAACCTGTCGCGCTTTCGCGGGAACGTGTTCAAGCAGCGCGGCTGTGTGAGCATGGTCATCCGCCAAATCCCATTTCAGATCAAGACGTTCGCCGACCTCCAGCTGGCGCCGGTGATTGCCACCTTCGCCGAGCGACCGCGAGGCCTGGTATTGGTCACCGGACCGACCGGCGCCGGCAAGAGCACGACGCTGGCCGCGATGATCGACAAGATCAACACGGAACGTCGCGGGCATATCATCACGGTGGAGGATCCCATTGAGTTCATCCACCGTCATCGCAACTGCATCATCAATCAGCACGAGGTGGGCGCGGACACCAAGAGCTTTGCGTCGGCACTCAAGTACGCGCTGCGCGAAGATCCCGACGTCATCCTGATCGGCGAAATGCGCGACCTGGAAACGATTCAGGCCGCGCTCACGATTGCGGAGACGGGCCACCTGGTGTTTGCCACGTTGCACACCAATAGTGCGGCCGAAGCGATCAATCGCATCGTCGATGTCTTCCCGGCGCATCAGCAAAGCCAGGTGCGCGCGCAATTGGCGTTCGTGCTGGAAGGCATCATCACGCAGGTGCTGCTCCCCAAGACGTCAGGGAAGGGACGGGCGATGGCCGCCGAGATTCTGGTGGTGACGCCAGCCATCCGCGCGCTCATCCGCGATGACAAGGTGCATCAGATCTATTCGCTCATGCAGGCGGGCAAGAAATTCGGTATGCAGACCCTGAACGACGCGCTGTATCAGTTGTACGTGACGCGTCAGGTGACCGCCGACGAATGCATGCGATCGTCGGGCGATCCCAACGAGTTTCTGCGCATGATCGGCAAGGTTCCCGGCGAGGACAATGGCGCACATCCGGAGCGTCGCTCGACCGACCGCACGGTGGTGGGAGGCGTGAGAAAGTAGGCAGCCGGACGCAGGAAGCAGGAAGGAAGAACATGAACGGAGCAGGGAGTAACCAGCAGGATCGATATCCCGGCTACATCACTCACGGAGTTACCCGATGGCGACATACACATATACCGCCCGCAACGGCAACGGCGAACTCAAGTCAGCTACGATTGATGCGCCCAGCCGCGATGAGGCGGTCGCCCAACTGCGGCGGCAGCGGCTGACGATCATCAAGGTTGACGAGTCCAGGTCGACACCGAAAAAGCGTCTCGGATCGATCAAGATGCGCGATATCGTGATCTTCACGCGGCAGTTCTCCACCATGATCAACGCCGGTCTGCCACTGGTGCAGGCGTTGGACATTCTGGCGCGGCAATCGGAGAACACGGCGCTGCAGGCGGTCGTGCGCGAGGTCGTATTCGATGTCGAGTCGGGCAACACCGTTGCTGATGCCATGAAAAAGCATCCGAAGGCGTTCTCCGACCTGTACACCAACATGGTGGCGGCTGGTGAAGCGGGCGGTATTCTCGATACCATCCTGAATCGTCTGGCGATCTTCATGGAGAAGAACGACGCCCTTGTCCGCAAGGTGAAGGGCGCCATGATTTATCCGACCGTGATCATGTGCGTGGCCGCGCTGTGCGTGGTCGTTCTTCTCTGGAAAGTCATTCCCGTATTCGCCAGCATGTTTGGCAGCGTGGGCATGACACTGCCGCTGCCAACGCGCATCGTGATCGGGCTGTCGGGTTTCCTGAATAGCTATTGGTGGGCGCTGATCGCTGGCGTGGTCGGTGGCGCCTACTTCATCAAGCAGTACTACGCGACCAGCAGCGGACAGTTGGTGATTGACCGACTCCTGCTGCACGTGCCGGTGTTGGGCGACGTGCTGCGCAAGTCGGCGGTGTCACGCTTCACGCGCACGCTGGGCACACTCATTTCGTCGGGCGTCAGCATTCTGGACGGGCTGGAGATTACCGCCCGCACGTCGGGCAACCGCGTTGTGCAGGATGCCATCATGGGCAGCCGCGCCAGCATTGCGGGTGGTGAAACGATTGCCGGCCCGCTGCAAAAGTCGCAGGTGTTCCCGCCCATGGTGATCAGCATGATCGCCGTGGGTGAACAGACCGGTGGTCTGGACGAGATGCTCACCAAGATCGCCGACTTCTACGATGACGAAGTCGATGCGGCGGTGAGCGCGTTGCTGTCGCTGCTCGAGCCGATCATGATCGTGCTGCTGGGCGTAGTGGTGGGCGGCATGATTGTGGCGATGTACCTGCCGATCTTTGACATGGTGAACGCGGTGAAGTAGCCTGCGAGAACACCGATTGCACTGTTGGTTACGACGCAGCGGAACGCGCGAGATGCTTCTCAGAAGCACTCGCGCGCTTCGTTTAGCAGGACCGGCTCCGCGTCCTGCCCCGCCTCAAACAGCAATAATCACCAGCGCAGCGGGAGTCTCAGAAGTTTAGCGCCACCGGCATGCAATTGAGACCTACCGGATTCGCGAAGCGCTGGCGACTTCTCGTGCATAGCGCCTCGCGGCAACGCCGCCACGACACCAGATTCCCCGCGTGACCCTTCCCCTGGAGTCCCTGACCGAGGCGCTTAGCAGCAGCTACCGTATCGAGCGCGAACTCGGTGCGGGGGGCATGGCCACGGTATACCTCGCGCACGACTTGAAGCACGACCGCGATGTCGCGATCAAGGTGTTGCATCCCGATCTGGGCGCGGCGCTCGGCCAAGAGCGCTTCCTGAGCGAAATTCGGACGACCGCACGACTGCAGCATCCGCACATTCTCCCGTTGCTGGACAGCGGCAATGCAGGCCCGTTGTTGTTGTACTACGTCATGCCGCTTGTGACGGGCGAAACGCTGCGGGCGCGGCTTGAACGCGAAAAACAGTTGCCAATTGAACAGGCCGTGTTGATTGCGCGCGAGGTGGCCGATGCGTTGGGCTACGCACATGGACTGGGTGTGATTCACCGCGACATCAAGCCGGAAAACATTCTGCTGCAGGGCGGTCACGCTCTGGTTGCTGATTTCGGCATTGCGCTGGCCGTGCAAAGTGCCGGTGGTTCGCGCATGACCCAAACGGGCCTTTCACTTGGCACGCCGCAGTACATGTCGCCCGAGCAGGCGATGGGCGAAAAGTCCATTGACGCGCGGAGCGACATCTACGCACTCGGCGCCGTGACGTACGAGATGCTCACGGGTGATCCACCGTTTACCGGCAGTACGGTGCAGGCGATTGTGGCCAAGGTGTTGACGGAGCGGCCAACATCACTGCGCGCTGTGCGCGATACGGTGTCACCCGGTGTTGAGCATGCGGTGCTCAAGGCGCTGGCCAAACTTCCGGCCGATCGTTTTGCCACCGCGCAGGATTTCGCGGCAACGCTGGACTTGCTGGTGGTGCTGGAAGGCCTGCAGGCC
>JANLVM010000362.1:0-4554 GCA_031364015.1 Gemmatimonadaceae bacterium | reverse complement strand
CGTCAGTACAGCGATGGCGTACGGCGCGCGGCCGACGGGATACACGAGTCCGGCGTCGTGCAGGGTGGCCGTGATCGATCCGGTTTTGTGCGCCATACGCGTGCCCGACGGAAGACCGGCAGGGATCTCGTCGTTGAACGCCTGCGCTTCGAGAATGGCCAACATGTCACGCGTGCCGGCAGCGTTGGCGACCGTGCCGCGCTGCAAGGCCACGAACAGGGCAACCAGATCGTTGGCGGTGGCGGTGTTGTTGAGCCCCGCGCGAAACGCCAGGTTGTCCTCAACCCCGCGCAGCACCTGCATGCGCGTCGCACCGAACTCACGCGTCAATGCCGTGATGCGCGCAGCATCGAGGCGGCCAATCAGGGCATTCGTTGCCAGATTGCTTGAATGCGTGATCATGCGAGTGGCCAGGTCGCGCAGTGGCACGTTTTTCCCCACCATCGCGTACACGCTGCTGTCACTGTCGTCTGACGGATTCAGCCTGTAATACGACGTGTCGACAATTGACTGAAACCGGTTCTCCAATCGAAGAGTTTCGTCGGGACGCAGCCGACCGTTTTCAAATTCCTTAAAGAGCGCGAAGAGCACCGGAACTTTCATGGTACTGGCAGCGTGGAACACCGCGTCAGCGTCGATCGCAAGGTGACGCCCGCTCGCCAGGTCGCGCACAGCGAGGCTAACCTGCGCACCAGGAACCTCGGCGATGCGAGCGACAAGGCGGTCACGAACCGCCGTCGGCGCCTCGTTCGACGTCTGGGCACGAACATCAGTGGCGCTGAGCGTCAACGACGCGAGCACGAGCGTGTGGCGTAAAAGGATCGGCGGTGGCATCGACATGCTCCGCATCCTTCAGTACAATGGCGCAAGCTCCGTGCGACGCCCCTCGCCCGCCGCGCGCAACGACTCGAGAATCGCCGCAATCAGCTGCTGCTGTTGCGACTCGCGTGAGATCGTCGCGAAGCGATCGCCAGGCTGAAAGCCGTACCAGCCGAACTGCGAATGATTGCCGCCTTCGATACGCACCCAGCGCGTTGTGGCTGGCAGGAGATGTCGGTTGGCTTCGACTTTTTCCAGCGACGCGAGACCATCCCGTGTCGCCACGATTTTGGTGACCGGACGTTTGTAGCCGGACAAATCGACATCGCGCGGATGCGATGTGCCCACCAAGAGCAGCCCGGCAACGCTCCCTGCGCCCAGCGAGGCGAGTTGCGACACCATGCGCGTCGCGACCACCGCGCCGCGGGAGTGGCCACCAATCAGCCATTGCGCCGCGCGCTCGTCGTCGTGTATGGCGCCGAGTGCGTTTTGCAACACCTCCGGTGAATCCGCGCCACCGAATGCCCCACGACGCGGCAACGACACCAGGATGACGGGATAACCGGCCGTCGCGATCGCGCGCGCCAGTGGCGCGTACGCCACGGGGTCGACCAGCGACCCCGCGAAGAACAGCAAGCCCACCGGTACCTTTGTGGGCTGCGACGCCGATGTGAATCGGACGACACCGACGTCGGGCTCCACCAGCACGCGCCCGTCCGTCACGATCGCCGCCTTCGCGTCGGCCGTCGCACGGTACGCGAGGGCGCACCACCCGACGAAGACGATTGTCGCCGTCAGACCGGTTGCGATCCAGATCCTTCGAATGCGATGCCACACACTGCGCTGGGCCACGCGACAACTCCTGAGTGACGACGAGACGACGAGACGACGAACGGTTACGCCAACCCGAGATGCTTGAGCACAGCGAGTGGCGGTGGCTCCCACTTGGGCAGCGCGACGTTACCCACATAGCCGAGGTCTTTCATGCCGGCGTCGGTCGTATAGAATGCCGTCGCTGACAGGTCACGTACGAGATCAAAGAATCGCGCGCCGGCCTGAAACTCGGGCTTCGCCTTGGGAAGAAAGCAGATGTCGTCGCAGATCTGTGTCTTCTGCGCGCTGGTCAGTTTGACGAATGTTCGACCGAATCGTTTGGAGCTCTCAAGATTGAGCCACGACACGCCGCCCCGCACGCGTACCAGGTCGCGCGCGTTACCATCGTACGGCGCGCTCACGTGCTCGTTGATGTATGCCGGGACACCCACCGCCGACGCACTCGGCGATTTCGCGTCGGCGGGAATTATCACGTCGCACAGTGCCGCCAGTGTTGCCAGTTCCGATACGAACAGCTTGCGCGGCCAGTCCTTCCTGGGACGCAACAGGTCCGGATCGCTCAGCGTTCCGCGCGGCCCCGACGACAAACGCGCTGGCGGCAAGGCCGCCGCGCTCGCGACTGGCCTGGCCTGCGCATCGATATCCGTCGCCGAAAAACCGTCGAGTATTGGCAGACTCGCCGCCACTGCCAGCACCTTCAGCGCGGCGCGGCGTGTCACGGTCTCTGCCGCAACCTCACCATCAGCGTGCGCCGTTTCTACTTCGGGCACGGTTGCTTCGACTTCCGACTTCCGACTTCCGACTTCGGCATCTTTTTCCATTAGAGCTCCCGCTTCGAAATCTGTTCCAGGACGTAGTCCGTCGTCCGCCAGGCCATGGCCAGAATCGACAGGGTGGGATTCTTGTCGGCGTTCGATACAAAGGGTGCACCGTCGGTGACGAAGAGGTTTTTCACATCCCACGACTGACAGTACGGATTGAGTACTGAGGTTTGTGGATCGTCACCCATGCGGCACGTGCCAACCTCGTGGATGATCTGTCCGCCACGGGCGATGGCGCGATTGCCATCGGTCTGCACGGTCCCCTGCACTTTGCCGCCCATCGCCTCGATGATTTGTGCGAACGTGGTCTGCATGTGCACCGCCTGCTTCAACTCGTGATCCGACCACTTCCAGTGGAAACGCAACACGGGAATGCCCCACTGATCGACCACGTCGGGATCGATGTCGCAATAGCTGTCTTCGTTGGGAATCATCTCGCCGCGGCCGTCGAAATACATGAACGAGCCGTAGTAACGACGCGCTTCCTCTTTGTACTTCTTGCCGTACGCGCCACCAGTAAGCGACTCGAGGCCGTTGAAGATGCCCGGGCCCGGCATGCCGCGCCCCCCTCCGAACTCCACGTGGTACCCTCGCGCGAAGCCCAGTTTCCCGCCGAGTTGCTCTTTGTACAGCCACCACGGGACATACATGTGCATTCCCGACGCACCGTCGGTGTTGTGAGCCGGCAAGTTCTCCAGCGCCGGAATTTGACCGCCGATGCCGGCGCCCACCGTATCCATGAGATACTTCCCGACCAGTCCACTGCTGTTCGACAACCCATTGGGAAACGCGCTGCTCTTGCTATTGAGCAGGATACGCGCCGTTTCGCACGCACTCGCCGCCAACACCACAATGCGGGCCGTCACATGACGGTCGGAGCGCGTGCGCTTGTCGATATAGTGCACACCGGTGGCACGTCCTGTCGAGTCGACGGTGACGTCGCGCACCATCGCGTCGGGAATGATATCGACGTTGCCGGTCGCCAGGGCCGGTGGCAGCAACACCGTGGTCGACTGAAAGTTTGCCTTGATCGAGCAACCGTTGCCGCACGGCGTCGCCCAGAAACAGGCCTGCCGACTGAGCATCGAGTCACGCAACACGCGCTGCGCCAGCTTGTTGCCGGGATGGATTTTCTGTGGCAGTGTGCTCGCGTCTTGTCGCGTGGTCATGATCGCCAGGTGCGCCGGAATGACCGGGATCCCCATGGGCGATGCATGCTTCTTCGCTAACAACTCGACGGCGCGCGGTGCCGGTGGCGGCATCAGCACACCGGGCGACGAGCGCGGCGTGTTCTCGAGGTCGTCATCGCCACCGTACACGCCAACGAGCATCTCGGTCCGGTCATAATAGGGCGCAAGATCCCGGTAGGTGAGCGGCCAATCGGCGCCTAAACCATCGCGAGACTTTGGCTTGAAATCGTACTCGCCCATGCGCAGCGAGATGCGACCCCAATGGTTGGTGCGTCCACCCAACATGCGCGCGCGCCACCAGCGGAAGTCTGTTCCGGGCGCGTTGGTATACGGCTCGCCCGGGACATCCCATCCGCCATCAACGGTGGCGTCGTAGAAACCAAAAGGCTTCTCACGCGTGCCCGATCCGCGCAGCGGTGCATCGCGCGGCAGCTGGAACATCGGCGTTTCGCGCACCGGATCGTACGATCGACCGGCCTCAAGCACGAGCACCTTGAGACCGGCGACTGCTAATTGATAGGCGGCCATGCCGCCACCAGCACCAGAGCCCACCACGATGACATCGTAGGTGGTCTGCGATTTCAGACTGTTGTCGCTCACTCGATAGCTCCGGAAGGAATCGAACTCAATGTACGCACTGAACGCGTGGGCTGCGTTTGCCGTACCTTTGTTGGGCATTGCCCTTCCCGACTCCGTTGTCCAGGACTACGAACGTGACTCGTGCTGCTTTCGCCGCCGCGCTGGCGCTCTGTGCCGTGGCCGCCCCCCTTTTCGCGCAAAACCGTCCCACGAACGCGAAGGGGCCGACAAACGACAGGCTCGTCTGGCCTGCGGGCGAAGGGGCCGGGCTTAAAGAAGAGCTGGGAGCGGATCCCGCGTCTCCCCGCTGG
>JANLVM010000320.1:0-10815 GCA_031364015.1 Gemmatimonadaceae bacterium | reverse complement strand
TGAACGGTATTGCGGTTAGCAGGACATGCGAATGGAGCGCCGGAGCGAATCGGCGGGGGCACCCCGACGCACGACGAGTGTGTCGTCTCGATAGGGGGCGCAACGCGGCGCGCTCGCGCGCACTTCGTACCGGCCCTCAGGAAGCAGTATCACGCGCTGCACGCTGTCGGCGCGCACGTCTTCCGAGGTGCCCCCGTCCAGCGATGCGAAGCGCACGCGCGTGTCTGCTGGCGTGGCGCTATAGCTCACGGCCAGACACGTGCGCACCGCGAGGGTGAGCGCACGACGCTCACCCACCGCCAGGCGCACGACCTCTTCCCGGGACGCCGTTGTACAGTCCGGCGGCGCATCGGCGATCACCGCTTTGAGCGTAAGCCGCACCGCACCGGGCCGATCAATAACTTTTGTCCCCCGGCCCACCAACCCGCCGTCGACATAAAGCATGGCGGAATCCGGCGCGGAGAATGTGAGCTGCGTACTCACGCGCTCGGCGGCTCGCCTGCGCGTGGTGTCGGGAACGTTCGGCACGACGATCGGCGTGAGGCTCGCGCTGTCTCGGCGCGTGGTTGTCGCCCCGCTATCACCACTCGCCAACGGCGCGCTGTCAGGCCCGGCGCGCGACAACGAAGCGGGCAGGGCGTCGGACGCTAACGTCGGCCCACCGGAAACGAATTGGCGGACGGTGGGTGATTGCATGGCCGCCCATCCGACAACGAACAGCAGGATGACACTCCCCGCAATTCCGACCCATCGCCGCGTTGCGCGGGGAGGGGTGTGCGTTACCGCCGCGACCGGCGGAAACGACGTCACCGTCTCCGATGCGCGTGGACTGAGCGACCCGTACCCGCGCGTCGTTGGAGCAGTGGACAGCGTCGAGAGTGCATCCGCAACCGCCATCGCCGAGCTGAATCGATCGGACGGCGCTTTCTGCAGCAGTCGACCCAGCAGGGTGTCGAATCCCTCTGTCAATTCGGGTACCACGGCACGCGCCGACGGGATGGGCGCTTCGACATGCATACGTGCCACCGCGAACCAATCGTCGCCTTCGAATGGCAGTCGCCCCGTTGCCGAACGGAAGAGGGTCACGCCGAGGGCGTACAAATCGCTGCGTCCATCGAGTTCGTCGCCGCGCGCCTGCTCCGGACTGAAATAGTGCGGGGTGCCCATGATCTGATGGCCGCCGCTCAGTGCCGCGCCACTATCCAGCGCGCGGGCGAGCCCGAAGTCCGCTACCACCGCCTCTCCGTGGTGGCCGATCAGAATGTTGTCGGGCTTGATGTCGCGATGCACGATGCCGCCGGCGTGCGCGACGGAGAGTGCGGCGGCCACATCAAGACCAATCCGCACGACTTCGGTTTCGGGGAGGCGAGGGAGCAGTTCGAGTCGCCTGGCTAGCGAGAGCGGCAACAAGTCCATGGCCACAAAGGACGCGCCGTCGATGAGCCCCACGTCACGCACCGTGACGATGTTCGGGTGCCGCAAGCGGGCCGCCGTCGCCGCCTCCCGACGGAAACGCGCCTCAGCCTCCGGCTGGCCGGCAAACTCCGGCCGCAGAATCTTCAGCGCAACCGGAATCTCCAAATCGCGGTCAACCGCCTCATACACCCAAGCGAATGCCCCGACACCGAGCAGCCGGATGATCCGGTATTTTCCGATCTGATGGCCGAGGTAACGGTCTGGCAGGTTGCGGTCCTTTACAGACTGTGCGAGGTGGAGTAAACTACCGTGCTTCATACAATTGCGCGCAAACGGCGGCGCAGCTACGCACCCCGCGCATTGCATGCGCCGAGAAACTTACGACGATGGCGTTCGATAAGGCATCCACGATTGACAAGTACCGGGCCCACGAAGGGGATACCGGTTCGACCCGCGTCCAGATTGCGCTTCTCACCGAGCGAATCAACTACCTGACGGGTCACTTCCGTACCCACGCCAAGGATCATCACGGGCGTCGCGGTCTCCTTAAGATGGTCGGCAAGCGCCGCCGTCTCCTCGACTACCTGAAGCGTACCGACGCTCAGGAATATCGCACGCTCGTTCAAAACCTTGGTCTCCGGTACTAAGCCAGACCACGCCATCACGTCGCGCGGGGGCAGCAATGCCTCCCGCGCGATTTGCGTTCTCACCAGGAATACAAGCAGATGATGCATCGCATCGAGCGCACCTTCGCAGGTCGCCCGCTGGTCATTGAGACCGGCCGCATGGCCAAGCAAGCGGCGGGTTCCGCCGTCGTTCAATTCGGCGAAACCATGGTGATCGCGGCCGTCACGGTCAGCGACAACCAAAGCTCGCTCCCCTTCTTCCCGCTCACGGTCGAGTACAAAGAGAAAGCCTACGCGGCCGGCAAGATTCCCGGGGGATTCATCAAGCGGGAAGGGCGACCGCACGATCATGAGATTCTGGCCTGCCGGATCATTGATCGTTCGATTCGTCCACTGTTTCCCGAAGGCTTCAAGAACGAAGTGCAGGTGTTCATTTACGTGGTCTCGGCCGACCAGGAGAATGACGCCGACGTGCTCGCGCTGCTGGCGACCTCGTTCGCGCTGAACGCGTCGAAAATTCCCTTCATGGGGCCGATTGGTGGCGTGCGCGTCGGACGCGTGCAAGGACACTGGGTCCTCAACCCCACGTTCCAGCAACTGGCGTTCTCCGATCTCGAACTCATCGTGGCGGGGTCGAAGGATTCCATCGTGATGGTGGAAGGCGGCGCGCTGGAAGTCACCGAAGCCGATGTCCTTGAGTCCCTGAAGCTCTCGCACGATGGCATTCGTGAATTGATCGCGATGCAGAATGAACTGCTGCCCAAGGTGCAGCAGCCGAAGATGGAGTGGAAAAAGTCCGAGCCGGCCGAACATATCGTCGAGCGCACCACGGCCGCTGGGTCGGCGGGGATTCGCACGGCACTCAATCAGGCGGACAAACACACGCGCGTGCAGGCCATCGAGAAAGCCAAGCACGCCACTGCGGCGCTGCTGGCGGTCGAGTTTCCGGAGAATGCCAGGGACATCAGTGCGGTACTGGGCGACATCGAGTACAACGAGCTGCGCGCGCAGGTGCTCGCCACGGGATTGCGCGTTGACGGACGGAAGCCCGATGAAGTGCGGGCGATCTCCATCGACACCACCGTGCTGCCTCGCGCGCACGGGTCGGCGCTCTTCACGCGTGGACAAACGCAAGCGCTCGTCGCCGCGACGCTCGGGACGGCCAAGGACGCGCAGCGTCTCGATTCCATCAACGAGCCGGGTGAGACCACCCGCTCGTTCATGTTGCACTACAACTTTCCACCGTTCTCCACCGGCGAAGTGCGCCCGATGCGTGGGACCAGTCGTCGTGAAATTGGACACGGCAATCTGGCCGAGCGTGCCGTACAAGGCGTGCTTCCGGATTTTGCCGACTTTCCGTACACGATTCGCATCGTCTCGGAAGTGTTGGAATCGAACGGATCCTCCTCGATGGCGTCGGTGTGCGGTGGCTCGCTCGCCCTGTTTGATGCGGGCGTGCCGATGAAGGCGGCCGTCGCCGGTGTGGCGATGGGGCTCATCAAGGAAGGCAAGAAATACGCGATCCTCACCGATATCCTGGGCACCGAAGACCATCTCGGTGACATGGATTTCAAGGTCGCGGGCACGAAGGACGGCATCACGTCGATCCAGATGGATATCAAGGTCGAAGGACTCGATCTCACGATCATGGAAGAGGCGTTGGCGCAGGCACGCGTCGGCCGACTGCACATTCTCGCGGAGATGGACAAAGCGTTGTCGGCTCCACGTGGCGACTTGTCCAAGTACGCACCGCGTATCGTGACGGTGCAGATTCCGGTCGACAAGATCGGAGAGCTCATCGGACCGAAGGGCAAGAATATCCGTGGCATTCAGGATGAGACCGGAGCCGAACTCTCGGTCGATGACGACGGCACGGTGACGATCGCCGCCGTGGGCGCGGAGTCGATGGAGCGCGCGCGGCAGATGGTGCAGGCGATGACCGCAGAAGCGGTGGTGGGCGAGACGTACGAAGGCACCGTGAAGACGGTGACGGCGTTCGGCGCGTTCATCGAGATCATGCCCGGCACCGAAGCGTTGCTGCATGTGTCAGAGATGAAGCACGAGCGGGTCGACAAGCCGGAAGATGTGGTAAAGAAGGGCGATCGCGTGACGGTGAAACTCATCGACCGTGACGAGCGCGGGCGACTGCGACTGTCCATGAAGGCGTTGTTGCCGCGACCGGAAGGCATGCCCGACGAGCCGCCGGCAAGCGAACGTCCTCCGCGTCGCGACGAAGGCGGAGATCGTGGTGGACGTGGCGGCGGTGATCGCGGCGGACGGAGCGGTGGTGGTCGCGATCGGCGCTGACGCGCCCGCACTGCACCGTACGGAGCTCCCCAATGGACTGACCGTGCTCTCGGAAGCCGTTCCGGGTGCACGGTCGGTTGCGTTCGGGGCCTGGGTGCGGGCGGCGACACTGCATGAGCGTCCCGAAGAGATGGGGGTGTCGCATTTCCTCGAGCACATGGTGTTCAAGGGAACGCGCACCCGTTCGGCGCAAGAGATCGCCCTGTCGCTCGAAACGCTCGGCGGTTCGCTCGACGCGTATACCGAACGCGAACACACCTCGTTTCAGGCGCGCGTGCTCGATGAGCATTTACCTGATGCGGTGTCGGTCATTGGTGACCTGATCTTCGAGCCATTACTTCGCCCCGCCGATCTGGCCCTCGAGCGCAAGGTGATACTCGAGGAGATCAGCATGGTCGAGGACACGCCTGACGATGTGATCTTCGATGTGCACAATCGCCTGCTCTGGGGCGAGCACGCGCATGGATTCCCGATTCTCGGGACGCGCGATACCGTGCAGGCGCTGGACGTTCCGCATCTTCAGGCACTGCATGCGCGCGCCTATCATTCCGGTCGCCTGGTGGTTGCGGCGAGCGGGCACGTCGAGCATGACGCCTTGGTGGAGACCTTGCTGGGGTCCGGGTGGGGCGACCGGGCGATGGGTGACATGACCCCATTCGCGGTACCAGCCGCCGTCCCCGTGTCCCCTCAGGTGCATCATGTGCGGCGCAAGGACATCGCGCAGACGCACGTGGTCCTGGGCAGCGCGTCGATCAGGCACGGCGATCCGCGTCGCTACGCGTTTTCGCTGCTCGATATGCTGCTGGGCGGCGGGATGAGCTCGCGGCTGTTTCAGCGCGTCCGAGAGGAGCTGGGGCTGGCGTACAGCGTGCACACGTTCTCCTCGTCGTATGCGGACACCGGGGTGCATGGCGTGTACCTCGCCAGTGCGCCGGAGACGGCCCAGGAGGCGCTGAATGCGGTGCGAGAGGTGCTGGCCAAGGTGGTCGACGACGGATTGCCGGAGGCGGAGCTGGTGGCCGGCAAGCGGCAGCTCAGGGGTCAGCTGGTGCTGTCGATGGAAGGCGTGTCATCGCGCATGTATCGCGCGGCCACGACGGCGCTGTATAACGAACCGCATCGGACCATCGAAGAGCTGCTGGCGCTCGTCGACGCCGTCGACGGTGACAGTGTGCGTGACGTCGCACGCGCTTTTTTCGATCCCACGCAGCAGACTATAGTCAGCCTCGGCCCCAAAGCGGTCCGCTAAGGACTATTCCACTCTCCAACGCGTCAAACCCATGCGTATCGGCGTACCCAAGGAAATCAAAACCAACGAGAATCGGATCGCGCTGGTCCCGGCCGGCGCCGAGGCGCTGACGGCCGCCGGCCACCACGTCTTCGTCGAGGCCGGCGCCGGCATTGGCAGCGGCTTTGAAGACGAGGACTATCGCTTCGTGGGAGCGACCATCGTGCCTGATGCGGCGACGGCGTGGGGCAAGGCCGAACTGCTGCTCAAGGTCAAGGAGCCGATCGCGGCGGAGTGGGGATTCCTGCGCAAGGACCTCACGCTCTTCACCTACTTCCACTTCGCTGCCGACGAAGCGCTGACCAAGGCACACCTGGCCAGTGGATCGACCTGTATTGCGTACGAAACCGTGGAACTCCCCAATCGCGAGCTCCCACTCCTGACGCCGATGTCGGAAGTCGCCGGGCGCATGGCGGTGCAGGAAGGTGCAAAATACCTCGAAAAGCTGTACGGCGGTCGAGGCGTCTTGCTG
Organism: Gemmatimonadaceae bacterium; assembly: GCA_031364015.1. Lineage (GTDB taxonomy): Bacteria > Gemmatimonadota > Gemmatimonadetes > Gemmatimonadales > Gemmatimonadaceae > Gemmatimonas. The sequence goes on along the minus strand of JANLVM010000320.1, from coordinate 4,706 downwards.
GGCGGCGTCCCCGGTGTGGCGCCGGCCAAGGTCGTGATTCTTGGCGGCGGCGTGGTGGGGATCAACGCCGCGAAAATGGCGGCTGGTCTCGGTGCAAAAGTCGTCGTGCTTGACCTCTCGCTGGAACGTCTGCGCTACCTGTCAGATGTCATGCCGGCCAACGTGCAGCTGGTTCACTCCAATCGCCATAACATCCTCGAGCAGATCTCCACCTGCGATCTGGTGATCGGTGGCGTGCTGATTCCCGGAGCCAAGGCGCCGAAGTTGGTGCGGCGCGAAGATCTCAAGCGCATGCGCCCGGGGGCGGTGATTGTGGATGTCGCGGTCGACCAGGGTGGATGTATCGAAACGATTCACGCGACGACGCATGAAAACCCGACGTACGTGGTGGATGGCATTATCCACTACGGCGTGGCGAACATGCCGGGCGCGGTCCCGCGCACATCGACGCTGGCCCTGACGAATGCCACGTTGCCGTACACGCTGCAGCTGGCCAACAAGGGATGGATGCGTGCGTTGCGCGACAATGGCGCGCTGCTCAAGGGGCTCAACATGACCGCCGGCCAGGTGACCTATCAAGGCGTTGCCGATTCCTTTGGAATGGCGTTCGCCGAGCCCGCCGGATTTCTGGGTTAGCGGACACGTGACAACACGGGCCGGGGGGGTGTTGCCCGTGTTGTCGCAGACCTCCGAACGTGCGCTAGGTCACGCTGGCACAACAGCTTGTTCGCTCTAGCGTAAACCGATACCTTATGGCCAGAGTCGCACGCGTTGTCCCCCACTCGGCGCCTGACGCCGGCGAGCCCCCACTGGATGTTTTGGCCCTTCAACAAGGCGCATTCGCTCTTCCCGGCGAACACCATCGCGGTTGATCTCGGCACTGCCAACACGCTCATCTACGTGAAGGGCGAAGGCATTGTGTTGAACGAACCGTCGGTGGTCGCGCTCGATCGTGAGACGAAGAAAATTCGCGGCGTCGGGCTCGAAGCGAAGCGCATGCTGGGTCGCACGCCGGAAGGCATCATGGCGGTGCGGCCGATGAAGGACGGTGTGATCGCCGACTTCGACGTCACGGAAAAGATGCTGCGCTATTTCCTGACACTCGTGATCGACAAGCATGTCTTCAAGATGAAGCCGCGTGTCATCGTGTGTGTGCCGTCGGGCATTACCGAGGTGGAGAAGCGCGCGGTGCGAGACTCGGCGCTGGGCGCCGGCGCCAAGGAAGTGTTCATGGTGACCGAACCCATGGCCGCTGCCATCGGTGTCGGACTGCCGGTCGAGTCACCGACGGGAAACATGGTGATCGATATTGGTGGTGGCACGACGGAGATTGCCGTCATTGCCTTGTCGGGTATTGTGAGCGACACATCCATTCGCACCGGTGGTGACGAACTCGATGTGAGCATCGTGCAGTTCATGCGCAAGAATTACAATCTCTTGATCGGTGAGCCGACCGCCGAACAGATCAAGATTCAGATCGGTTCGGCCTATCCCGTTGGGGACGAGCGCGAAATGGAAGTCAAGGGACGCGATCTGGTCTCCGGCATTCCGAAAACGGTCCGCGTGCATTCGAGTGAGATTCGCGAAGCCGTGCAGGAACCGATTCAACAGATTGTCGATGCCGTCCGACGCGCCCTCGAGATCACGCCGCCCGAACTGGCCTCCGACATTGTCGATCGTGGCATCGTGATGACCGGTGGCGGCGCGCTCATTCGCGGGTTGGACGTGTTGCTCAGCCAGGAGACGGGATTGCCGATTCACGTCGACGAGGATCCGCTGACCTGCGTCGTGCGTGGCACGGGCAAGATCCTCGACGATGAAGAGAAGTACTGGTCGGTCCTCACGACCTGAGCGCGCCGTGGCTCGCGGCGTTCGGGGTGGCGCACGACTCGACAACGGGCTGTTGTTCTCGTGTCTGGCGCTCGCCATTCTGGCCTTGGTCATGCCTCGGCGTTTTCGGGACAGCGTCGCGGGGGTGCTGCGCAGTTCTGTGCTCGTGCCACTCGTCAGCCTGGAGAGTCGTGCCTCGAGTGTGCGCACCGCCATTGCGTCGCGCAACGACCTGCTGACGGCGCGCGGTCGCACCGTCACCGAGGCGCTCAACACGCGCGCGGTGGCCGACGAGAATATCACGCTGCGGAGGCTGATGGGGCTGTCGGCGCGACTTGCCGATGGGTTTGTGGTGGCCGAGCTATTGCCGCGCCGCGGTGTGGATGACGACTTCACGCTCACGTTAAATGTTGGATCACGCGCGGGAGTGCAGACCTTCGCTCCGATCGTGACCGCCGACGGATTGGTGGGTATGGTGGAACGCGTTGACGAGCATACCGCCTTCGCGATCACGTGGGCCCATCCGGATTTTCGGGTGAGCGCCATGAGTGTCGACGACCGGGCCTTCGGCATCGTGCAGCCACATCTCGGAAGCGGCGTCGAGCGGCTGATGCTCGAACTCAAGGGTGTGCCGTTTCGCGACAAACTCGACTCGGGAGCGGTGATTGTCAGCTCCGGGTTGGGCGCGACGTATCCACGGGGCATTCCCGTTGGCATCGTCATTGGCGAAATCTCGACGCCTGAGAAGTGGGCTCGCACGTATCTCCTGATGCCGGCGGTGCTGCCGGCGGCCATCGGACCGGTGCTCGTGTTGCGCGCTGATCGCAGTGCGCGCGGCGTCAATCAGATCTGGACCAATGTCGCGTCGGCAGACAGCGCGGCGCGCGCCATCGCGGCCGCTGGCGATTCCGTGGCACGTCGCGCGGCGCTCGACGAACTCGCCGCGCGACGCGTGGCGCTGGACTCGGCGCTCGCCGACAGTCTGTCGCGCGATCCGCTGCGCGGTACCCCTCCGACGGTTCGCCCGCCCATGACGCGAACGGATAGCATCAGGGCTGACAGCCTTCGTCGCGCGCGGGCCGATTCCGCGCGACCACGTGTGCCCACGGGCCCCCCCCCGGCTTCGCGCACCGGACCTCCTCCCGACGGCGGGTCGTTCTAGCGATGGCCGCGCCACAACCGCAGTCGGGTTTCGCGTCCGCGACGCTGGCGTGGGTGGGCTTCGGCCTGCTGATCGCAGCCCACTTCGCCATCCGTCCCTTGTTTGCGGCGCGGGCGAATGTCGACTTCCTGCTCATCGCCATACTTTTTTCGGCGGTGCGCGTTCGTCCGGGACTGGCTGCCCTGCTGGGACTTGTCGCTGGACTCGCGGTTGACGCGCTGGCCCCGTCCGCCTTTGGCGCGGCCGCGTTGTCGTTGGTGGTCGTCGCGTATGCGGGGAGCCGGGTGAAGGCGGTATTCTTCGCCGACCACGTGGCGCTCACCGGGTTGTTCATCTTTCTGGGCAAACTGGTGTTCGACGCGCTGTACGTCGGCGTCAGCGGTGGCGTTCGAGGCATGGAGCTCGTGGTACAGTTGCTGTTGTGGACGCCGCTCTCTGCAGCGCTGACGGCGGCGGTCGCCGTGCTGCTACTGACCGTGTTTCGGCCGTTGTACCGGCCGCCCAACGGCTAAGGCACGATCGTGAGCTTCCAGCCCAATGAAGTGCTGCGTCGCGCGCGCATCGCACGCGTCATGCTCTTCCTCGTGTTTGTGACCTTGAGCGCCGCGTTCTTTCGTACGCAGGTGTTGCAGAATGCGCAGTACGCGCTGCAATCCGAAAACAATCGGTTGCGCGAGGTCCCGTTGCCCGGCGCACGCGCCATCATTTACGATCGCAAAGGCGAGATTATCGCCGAGAATCTGCCGGGATATCGGGTGATGATCTTGAGCCCCACTGAGGATTCTCTGCGCTCGGCCTTGGCGACGTTGGCAAAGATTGTCCCCATTGATTCGGCGCAGCAGGAGTTGGCCGTTGGTCGCTTCCGCCGCGCGCCGCAGAGTCCGGCCGTCATCTTCAACGACGCATCGTTCCAGGTGGTGTCGGTGCTCGAAGAACGACGCGTGGAATTTCCCGGGTTGATCATTCAGAGTTCCCCGAAACGGTACTATCCGGACGCGGAGGCCATGGCCGCGTTGATCGGATATACGGGGGAGATCTCCGAACGTGAGCTGGCGCTCCCAGACTTCGAGGGATACAAAGCGGGCCAGCAAGTCGGGAAGCAGGGCCTCGAGAAGCAGTACGAGGAACAGCTACGGGGACGGGAAGGGCGCCGATACGTCGAAGTCGACGCACGCAATCGCGTGGTTCGGGAGAACGGCGTGCGACCGGAGGAAGTCGCGCAAGCACCACCACCCTTGCGCACCAACATCGACGTGGATCTGCAGCGCTACGCGCACGAATACTTCGGAGACTCGTTGCGCGGCGCACTGGTCGCGCTCGATCCGCGAACCGGGGGCGTCCTCGCGCTCTACAGTGCGCCGGCGTACGACATCAATCGATTCATCGGCGGGGTGCCGCCCAAATACTATCAAAGCCTGCTGGATGACCCGCACACGCCGCTCTACAATCGCGCGCTGCTCGGCACGTACGCGCCGGCGTCAACCTGGAAGCTGGCCACAGCGGTGATCGGTTTGCAGCGCGGACTCGTCACCATGAATGCGCGCATGCCGCAGCCGTGTACCGGAAGTTACTACTACGGTCGCGTGTTCAAGTGCTGGGACAAGAAGGGGCACGGCGATCTGACGCTGGCGCAAGCCATCGCGAAGTCCTGCGACGTCTATTTCTACCAACTGGGTCTCAAGATCGGGCTCTCCAACCTGATTGCCGGTGGCGT
>JANLVM010000271.1:0-6682 GCA_031364015.1 Gemmatimonadaceae bacterium | reverse complement strand
GCTGGTCACGGGCGCGGCGGTCATTGCCGGCGCTGGCGCGGTGACACTCACCTGGGGTGCGACGGTTCGCGCGCGCATGAACCTCGCGCAGTACGATCTCGCGCGACTCTCCGCCGTTGACGACAACGCGTTCCGCTTGCTGGAGCGATTCGCGGCGTCGATCTCGAGCGATCCGGGGAGCGTGGTGAGCAGCGAGTCACTGCTCCGACGGTACGCGTCCAGCGAACTCGCGCAAGCCGGATATTCCGCGCGCCTGGCGCGCTGGGACACCACGACGCCCGGCGTTCCGTCCGTCGATCTGCGATTGGCACCCGTCGCCGACTCGATCGGCGCGCAAGTCATCATCGCGTCGATCGCGCGACGAAGCCGCGCCATCGAAATTCGCGCGGTGGAGGATGGACCAACCACCATGCTCATCGCCGCCGTCCCCGCGCTGAACGGCAGTGTGACGACGATCGCGGTGCCGCCCCGCACGCGCCTCCTGCCCACCGATCCGCTCGCAACGTTAACCGGTATCGCCAGTGCGCCTGTCGGCGAGCCGCCGTATCGGCTCACCCTGGCCTCTGACACCGCGCGCGACACGAGCCTCCGCACCCTTCAATGGATTCGTCGCGGCGATGTCATGCACGGACACGGCGTGGCGTCGGGTGGTGGAGAGTCACGGCTCGTCCACGTTGAGGTAGACTTGCGCGGGCTCGACGCGCTGGTGCCGCGCGGTGCCCTGCTGGTGCTGCTCGACGTCGCGTTTGTGCTTCTACTCTGGGGCGCGAGCGCGATGGCTGACGGGGCTTTTGGGCGATGGCTTCGGGTGCGTCGCGCGCGCGTGCGACACTCGTACCGCGTGCGACTGAGCGCGACATTGCTGGCATTTTTCATCGCTCCGGCGGCCCTCTTTGCCGGCAACGCGTGGTATCGACTACAGGATGATGATCGTGCGGCGCGTGAGCTGCTCTTGCGTGAGGCGCTGCGCACCGCCGCCAGCGATGTCACCCGTCGTGACCTTGCGGCGACGGCGGCGAGCGTGGGGTCACCGATTTTTCTGTATCAGAGCGCGCAACTTGAGGCATCGAGTGATACGCTGCTGCAGGCCCTCGCGCCGCTGGGGCGTCTTTTGCCCGTGTCACTCGATGACACCGACTTCAGTGCCGACGACAGCTTCACCACGCGTCGCGTTCCGGTCGGCGTCACCCACGCGCTGGTGGGATTTCGCCGAGTGACGGCGGGTCCGGACGAATCGGTGGTGGTGACGCCGGCGCGAGGCGACGAGTTTGCCCTGGATGCGCGGCGCGAAGATCTGGGTGTGCTGCTGTTGTTTACGGTCGCACTGGGTGCGTTGGCCGCGGTGTGGTCGAGCGGCGTGGCCGCGAGGGCCCTGTCGCGACCGGTGGGAGCGCTTCGCGAGGCCGCGCTCGCCATTGCGGCGGGCCGCGAAGGGCGAGGGCTCGGCAGCGCGCCGGCGTCGGAGTTTGCGCCAGTCTATCGTGCCTTTGGACGTATGGCGGAAGATCTGTCGACGAGTCGCGCGGCGCTCGAGGCGGCGCAGCGGCGCACCGCGGCCGTCTTGCAGCATGTGGCCAGTGGCGTGGTGGCGATGCAGACCAGCGGCGACGTCTTGATTGCCAATCTGCGGGCCGAGCAGCTATTGGGCGTCCCACTGCGCCAGCGCGGTGCGTCCATTGCCGCGTTACCGGCCCCACTGACGTTTTTGACTGCACAGTGCGTGGCGTTCCTCGCCAGTGCCGCTGACGAGGCAGCGTTTGATCATCGCGTATCGGGACGACAACTGCGCGGTCGGTTGACGCGATTGCCCAGCGGTGCGGTGCTCACGATCGACGATGTGACGGAGCTGGCATCGGCGCAACGCATCCTCGCGTGGGGTGAAATGGCCAGGCAAGTGGCGCACGAGATCAAGAATCCGCTCACACCGATTCGACTGGGGGTGCAACACTTGCGTCGGGCGTTTCGCGACGGACGCGGCGACTTCAGCGCGATTCTCGATGCCAATGTGACGCGCATTCTGTCAGAGATCGATCATCTCGATGAGATTGCGCGCGCGTTCAGTCGCTACGGCATGGCGCCCGATCAGCGGGCACCGGCGACGGCGGTGGACATGCGCGCCGTCGTGCTCGATGTCCTGGCGCTCGAGCAACTGGGCGTCGGCGATGTGGAATGGGCGCTGGACGTGCCGTCGGGCGACGACCCGGTGCTGGTGTGGGGACAGCACGACGAACTCAAAGACGTCCTCCTGAATCTGTTGGAGAATGCGCGACTGGCGCAGTCGCGGAATGTTCAGGTCACGGTGCGGAGTGTTCCCGATGGCGTGGCGGTGGACATTCGCGACGATGGGCAGGGCATCGCGCCCGACGTGCTGCCGCAGGTGTTTGAGCCGCACTTCTCAACACGCACGAGTGGCAGCGGACTGGGGCTCGCGATCAGCCGCCGACTCATTGAGGGGTGGGGCGGACGCATCGCGCTGGAAAGCACGGTAAATGTGGGGACGATTGTGCGCGTACTGCTGCGCTCGGCCTGACGTTCCGGGGTGGGTCCGGACACTCACGCATCCTGTTAGAGTTCTGCATGACTTTGGATTCCACCATTGCGATACGCGGCGACGGGGCATCGCCGCCGCCGCATCTTGAGTCGTGGGCACTTCCGCCTGGTTGGTCGTGGGGAGCCGAAGGGCTGCTACGGCAGCATCGACACTATCAGGAGCTGGTCGACGCGCTCGGACGCTCGTTGTCGCTGGTCAGCGCGCCGGACCCGGTGCACGCCGAGTGGTTGCGTCATGAAGCACGCGCGCTGGCGCACCGAAGTCATCCGTCGGTACCGACCACGTATCACTATTGGGCGTCCTATCAGGAGAGCCGACGCGGACCCGGATATCTTCGCCGCTGGATTAGCGGCGAAACCGTTCGGTCGCGCATCGCCCGACTGGGTCCCGTGGAAATCCCGTTCGCCTTGCAGGTGCTGCGCGAGGCTGGAAGTACGCTGGTCTATCTCCATGACACCGGCGTCGCGCATGGGGCGATTTCCTCCGATACCGTCTGGCTCACGCCCGGTGGTCGACTCTGGCTATTGGGTTGGGAGTGGGTGTTGCCCAGGGAGCAGTTGCCTGCGGGATTGCATCCGGATTCCGAGCTCAATGCTCTGCCACCGGAATGGACTGATGGCCGTTGGATTCCGACGGCGTTGTCCGATCAGCGGCAGCTGGCCGCCATGCTGTTCACGATGCTCACCGGTGAGACACCTCCGGAGCACGAGGCGCCGCCATTGTCGCTGCTGCGTGCGGATTGTCCGCAGGCGCTGGCGGCAGTGATTGAACGCGCGCTGATGGTCGACCCGACGCTGCGATATCCGTCTATTTCGGCGCTGCTGCGCGATATGGACAGGCACGTGTCGGTTCGACCGGTCTACCTCGTACCAGAAGGTGGCGAACTGACTCCCGCTCTCGACTCACCGGAGGCCCGCCTGCGCTGGGCTACGGGTGATGACTACGAGATTCTGGCCCCGCTGGGTCGCGGCATGTTTGGGAGCGTGTGGCGTGCCCGCGATCTCTCGCTGTCGCGCGAAGTCGCCATCAAAGTTTTGCATCCACACATTGCCAAAGACGACGTGGCGGTCGCGCGATTCCGACGCGAGGCGCGATTGGCAGCGCAACTGGCGCATCCGGCTATCGTGCCCATCTACGACAGCGACAGTCGCGGTGACGTGGCGTGGTATACCATGGAGCTTGCCGAAGGTGGTTCGGTGGCCAGCTTGCTCGCGCGCAACGGACCACGGCCGGTCGAAGAGATCGCGCAACCGGTCGATGAAGTACTCGAGGCGCTCATTGCCGCGCATGCGAACGGCATCATTCATCGCGACCTCAAGCCCGAGAACATTCTGATCGATCGCTATCGTCGATGGCGCATCGGGGATTTCGGTATTGCGTATGCGCTCGGCGATGAGCGCGCGGGCTCTTCGGGAACGCCCTCGTTCGCGGCACCGGAACAGTTGCTGGGTGAAGCGCAGGGACCGGCGACCGATTGCTACGCGCTGGCGAGCATCGTGTATTTCGCCCTCACCGGCAAACCCCCATTCGGCGAAGGGTCCAGCGAAGCGATTCTGGCACAACAGCTCTCCGATACGCTGCCCGCGCGCCTGTCCGCAGACGGTTTCGCGGATGCGTTAACGGAGTGGTTTCGTCGCGGACTTGCCCCGCGGGTGGAAGACCGCTTTGGCGATGCGCTGGAAATGCGAATCGCCTGGCGACATTTGGTTCGCACGCTCCGACGCGCAGAGGATGCGCGACCGTGGTGGCGACGACTTATTGACGGGGTGCCGGAGGACGGGGAATCCGCACCGTCTTCAGATTGGTAAGCCGAATCGCTCGCGGCCAATAACGCGGGCGTCGTGCCCGATGCGTCAGGCGACGCGTGTGGGTCGGTACGACGCACTGGGCACCGACATGTGCGCGGTCGCGGCGGCGACGGCCGTCGCCCGGGCAATGGCGGCGATATCAGGCGGAACCTCTGGCGTTGAAGTGCTCGCCCAGGGTTGGCGGAGCACGGCAAGGGTGCGAGCACGCGTGGACGCGCGTAGTGCGGCGGTGGCGGTAAGTTTCCGTCGTTTCTTGCGCGCGTACAGCAACGTATCGGCGCGCGCCAGGAGCTCCGTCAACGAGGCGGGATCCGAAGGCCGTACCCGCGTGTGTCCGATGGTCAGCGACAGCGGCGCCGCCAATTCTCCCGACGCGTTCAGCCGTGCGATGTGCTCCTCGATGCGTCGCTGAATGATTCGCGCCGCGACGTGATCGGCGTCAAGCGCCATGATCGTAAACTCATCGCCCCCGAGGCGCGCCACGACATCGCTGTCGCGAACGGCTCGGCGCAGCACCCGACCGACGGCCATCAGGGCGCGATCGCCTTCGGCATGCCCGTACTGGTCATTGAGAGATTTGAAATCGTCCATGTCGACATACATCAGCACGGTGTGCTTGTCCTGTCGACGGGCAATGCGCAATTGTTGGTCGGCCAGTGTCATAAATCCGCGGCGATTGAAGAGGCGCGTGAGCTCGTCGGTCAGCGACGCGCGACGCAGACCATTCTCTTCACGCTTCCGTGCGGAGATGTCGCGCAGTGTCACGGCCACGCCATCGCCCGTTGGGACGGCCTGATGCGACAGCCACCCGCTCGCAAACTGTCGTCGGCTCACCCGTACGTCTTCCATGAGCGGTACACGCGAAGCGATCGCGTCGACATATCGCGAAAAGAGCCCTTCATGCAGCGATGCCGGTAGATCACGAATCAGTCGCCGCCCGACGAGGCGATCTCGATCGCTGAGCAGGAGTCGCGCTCCACTCGCGTTGACGTCGCGAATTTCGAAATCACCAATGGCGCCTGCGACGTCTCGAATAGCGCGCAGCAGCAGCACGCCCTCCGTATTGGCATGCATGGCCGCCTGCAGTTGATTCGCGCGTTCGTGTATGTCCTGCGGGCCGTCGGTGCGACGATTCGGGGCGCGATGAAGCGCGCGAAAGCCGAAGAGCGCAACCGCGAGCGCCCCCAGCGAAAAAATGGTGGCGAATGGCAGAGGCGCACCCACCGACAGGAATCCGCCGGCAGCGGTGACAACCGAAAGCGCTCCCCAGAAAAGCGCACGCGTGGCAAAGCGATCGAGCATACGGTGGTGAGAGCAACAGTCGTGCCACACGAAGCGTCGGGCCAGCGCCGTTTGATGCGGAACGGCGTGAAAGTGTATTAAATCATTGTATCACAACGCATTACTTCGCAGAATCGCTGCCTGCCGGACTAAGCGCTGTCGTACAAAACTGCGCCAGGAAAGGCTAGTCGCGATCGGGCAAAATTTCCGACGCGCACATCGTGCGGCAAGACTTGCCGGGAGGCCACGCGTGATGCGCTAGTCGGCACCGAGCAGCAATCGTCGCTGCATGGCGGCGTACCTCGACGGCCCGTCGGCATCGGGCTTGAGGAGCGACACGACAATGCCGGTGATGAACGCCAGGGGAATGGTGACTAACGCGGGATTCTTCAGGGGAAATATTGCTTCGGCGTGATGCAGCAAATCGATCTGTACTGCCGGCGACAGCGCGATGAGGGTCAAGGTGGACACCGCACCAACGGCCATGCTACTGGCGGCGCCCACGGTGCTTGTGCGACGCCAGAAAATGCTCAAGACCAGTGCGGGGAAATTGGCGCTCGCGGCGATCGCGAACGCGAGTCCAACCATGAAGGCGACGTTCTGCCCCTTGAAGGCCACGCCCAGCACAATCGCCACAGCGGCCAGCACGATGGTCGCTACGCGTGCGACGCGCAGTTCCTCGCCGGGCCTGGGGTGTCCGCGGCGCACCACGCTGGCCCACAGATCGTGCGATATTGTCGCCGCGCCGGACAACGCGAGTCCCGCGACCACCGCCAGGATCGTGGCGAATGCGACGGCAGCGATGAAGCCAAGAAACGGTCGGCCGCCAAGCAGTTCGGCCAGCATGCTGTCGTGAGTCGGTGAAAGGTGTTGAACGAGGATGAACGCCATGCCGCTATCCGTCCGAATGTGCGCGAAGAACGTGCTATAAGCCTCCAGTCCGCGGGCGGACGCGCCGATGCCGACGATCAGGCCGGACCCCAAGTCTGCAGTCGGGATGATCGGCTCACGCACCGCGTCGGCCTTTTTGGCCACCACTTCA
>JANLVM010000237.1:0-6190 GCA_031364015.1 Gemmatimonadaceae bacterium | reverse complement strand
CCTTCTACGGTGTCGTTTTTGTCGAGCAGGGTGGTACGAGCGCAGTCTTCAGCAATTCCGGGCAAATGAAGCAGGTCTCGGATACCTTCGTCTTTTCTAGAACGACGATGACTCGACTTCGGAAGACCCGTATGAGGTATTGGCTCAGCACCGGCGTGGTTTTCTTTTCCGCGCTCGTTGGTCTCTGCGGCTGCACGCCAGAAATCTCGTCTGCGGGGGCGTTGAGAAAAGACCTGAGATCGCCTGTACTCCGGTTGTTGGCTGAGGAAATCGTATTGCCCATCGAAGTGCCAAGTGCAGTCCGACAACCCCTGCAAACCGTTCGATACCGTGGGCGCGAAATCCTCGGAGATCAGGGCAGGCGCGCGTGCGCCAAGGATGCCAGCGTACGACGACGATGCTCGCTGCTGGCGATCCATGGGCGGAACGTGCTCAAGACGCGCCTCAGCGTCACGCCGAGTTGACATTTCGCGCGACCGGCTGCTACGTCTGGCATCCGTTGTCACTGTCCCCTGATTTCTGAGGAGAACACACCGATGTCGCGACACCGCTCCACGCTGCCAGTGCTTGCCTCAACATCGTTCGTCGTCGGCCTCTGCCTGATCGGACAGCTGGGGGCACAAACCACCGGAACCGTTGAAGGGAGAGTGACCTCGACCGGCACATCGGACGGGCTGCCCGGTGCATCCGTCAGTTTCGTCGGCACACTGTTTGGCGGGGTCACGCGAGCGGACGGCGGCTATCGCGTCGTGCTTAAGCCCGGCACGTACGAGCTGCGAGTTCGGCTGCTCGGATACACCAGCCGTCGTGACACGGTGGTGGTCGTGGCAGGCCGTGCGCTGACGCGCAACTACGAGTTGAGCAAGTCAACGACGCAACTCGAACAAGTGGCGATCACTGGCTCTCGTGCCGGTGCGCGCACGGTCGTCAGCAGTCCCGTACCAGTTGACGTCATCAACGCCACGGAACTCCGGTCGACAGGGCGTGTCGAAACGGCGCAGATGCTGCAGGCTGCTGCACCGTCACTCAATTTCCCGCGCCCCGCCGTCTCTGACGGCACCGACCATGTGCGACCTGCCACGTTGCGTGGTCTCGCGCCCGACCAGACGCTTGTTCTGGTGAATGGCAAGCGCCGATACACCAGTGCGCTGATCAACAACAATGGCACCATCGGGCGCGGTACCTCCGCCGTCGATCTCAACGCGATCCCCGCGTCGATGATTGATCGGATTGAGATCCTGCGCGATGGCGCAGCGGCGCAGTATGGCTCCGATGCCATCGCTGGTGTCATCAACATCATCCTCAAGGGTGCCAGCGCGGGTGGCGTGTCGATCCAGAGCGGCCAGTTCAACTCCGACGTTGAAGGCCTGGGCAAACGAAACGACGGCGGCAATGTGGCGATGTCTGCCGATGATGGACTGAGCTGGGGAAGCGGGAGTTATTTGCACGGGGGTATTGAGTATCGCAACCGGGCGATGACCAACCGCAGCTTCAACGATCCGCGCGTACAGTTTTCGGCGACCGACCCTCGAGAAGCAACTGCCAATCGATTCACTCACTGGTCAGGCGACGCCGCCATGGCCGATGTCGTTGGCATGTATAACGGCGGAATCAACCTGGAAAGCGGAACGCAGCTCTACTCGTTCGGCGCCTTTGGTCGACGCGACGGCCGTTCTACCGGTTTCTTTCGTCGGCCTACCCAGACCGCGCAGGTGGTGCGCAGAATCTACCCGAATGGCTTCCTGCCGGACATCGAAAGCAACATCACCGACCTCTCGTTCGGTGTTGGCGCGAAGGGTTTGGCCAAAGGCTGGAATTGGGATCTGAGCGAGGTTTATGGCAACAATTCCTTCCAGTTCGTCATCAACAACTCCAACAACGCATCACTCGGGTTGGCCTCGCCCACGACGTTCGACGCGGGCACTCTCGGTTTCGGCCAAGCGGTCACGAATTTCGACTTGTCACGACAGTTCACGCCCGGTGGCAAGCAGCTGCGCGTATCCACAGGCGCCGAGTTCCGATGGGAGAATTACACTATCGAAGCGGGCGAACTGGCCTCGTATCAGAACGGCGGCAGCCCAGTGCTTGATGAATCGGGGAATCCCGTACGCAATGCAGCGGGCGCCACAACGCCGGCGCTTCCCGGTTCGCAGGTCTTCCCCGGCTTCACGCCGAGTGACGCGAAGGACGAAGGCCGCACTGCGGTCGCGGCATACGTCGACCTTGAGAGCGATCTGAGCAAGCAGCTGCTCGTCGGCTTCGCCGGACGCGTTGAGAATTTCTCTGACTTCGGGTCGCAGGCCACCGGCAAGTTCACAGGTCGTTTCGCACTGACAGAGAAGTTGGCATTCCGCGGTGCCTTTGCGACCGGATTCCGGGCTCCCTCGCTGCAGCAGAGTTTCTTTACCTCGCAGGCGACCACCTTCGTGAACGGCCAGCCAGTAGATATCAAAACGCTGCCCGTGGCCAGTCGTGAAGCGCGGCTGCTCGGCGCGACCGATCTCAAGCCAGAGAACTCCGTCAACATCAGCGGGGGCGTGACGCTGCAGCCGGTGAGCAGCTTCACACTCACGGCAGACTACTACAACATCGCCATCAGTGATCGGATCGTCCTGTCCGAGAACTTCATTGGCACCGGTATCCAGGCGTTCTTCGCAGCGAACGGGTTTCCCGCGGTGAACGGCGGGCGGTACTTCACCAACGCAATCGACACCAAGACCCGTGGGCTCGATGTCGTGGCCAACTACGGTCTTGATCTCAAGTCGTCCGGTGTGCTCCGGCTAACCGCCGGCTACAATCAGAATCGGACGAAGGTCACCAGAGTCGTCGTGAATACTCCGGCGCAGCTTGGCAATCTCAACGAGCAGCTCTTTGGTCAGGCCGAGCGTGGTCGCATTGAAGTCGGACAGCCGCGCAACAATCTGCTGCTGACCGCCAACTACGATCGCAAGCGGTTGTCGCTGACCGCACGCACCCAGCGCTTCGGTGAAGTCACCTCCATTGCCGCCCGGGCCACCGGAACTGCGCGGCAAGTACCCAACCAGACGTATGGCGCGAAGTTCATTTCGGATCTGAGTGCCTCGTATCGTTTCTTCAATCGCGCCACGCTCACACTTGGCGCTGACAATCTGTTCGACGTCTACCCTGACCAGCACAAGGATCGGGGGGACGTGGCCACCAACTATGCGGGTCAGGGAACATTCGGCGTGTTCCGGTATTCCGGTCTCTCACCGTTTGGTTTTAACGGTCGCTACGTGTACGCCCGAGCAGCATTCGGGCTGTAGTGGTCGCACCGGTAGGCATCGTACAGGCGTCATTTCCTGGCCGCCGCCGGTGCCCTGGTCACTGCGCTTTTTGGTGGTGCCTTCCGCACCCCGTTCGCCGAGATGTTGACCGACTGAAAAAGTCCGGCACGAAGCGCGACCGACCAGAGAAAATCGGTCTTGACAGTGCCGTGCACACCGGGAACCGGCGGAATGGGGATGTTGAAGATCAGCGAGTCGCCGGGCAGCACGTTGGCAGCGGGTCCGTAGCCCGCCACATTCGCGACTATCGTATCGCCAGTAATGTCGAACGCGTAGCCGACGGCCGCGCGTCGGTGGCAGCTCATGCAGTTCGATATCACACCGGTCCACGCGACCTTGGTCTCCGTCACGCCGGCGAGGCTCGTCTCGAGGTACGGATTGAACCCGATGTTCGGCTGCCCCGACGTGGTGAGCATCGAGTACGTCGTGGTCATCACGTAGTTGTTCCACGGCGACGGAATCGACGACGGGCGGTCTGTGCCCAGCGAGTCGTTGGGCGTCGGCGACCACCAGAATGACTGCCAGGTCCAGTTCGGGATCTCCTTGCCCGTGAGGTGCATCGCCATCATCAGGCCGTAATTTCCCGGGCGGGCTGCCGCGACCACGGCCGCCTGACTGGTATCGGCATTGAATCCAATGTCGTCACCATTTTCCGAGCCAAAGGCGGTAAGGTTTGCCGAATCGGCAGCGGTGACCTTGATGTGGTAGAACGCCGACAACGGGACGACCCTCAGCCACGCCTTCGGCACCGAATCGTTCGGCGCCATGAACACGCTGTCGCCCGGATGGAGTGTGCCGGTGGGATCGACCGCCACGCCCTGCTTCCAATAGCGCGGCGGCGGATGAAGCGTATCGCCGGGAACGTCCGTCCGCGTAGCGTTGCTGCCGTAGCCGTGCCAGTACGGGATGGCCGACACGCGATCGCCGGGAATAAACTGGAACACGACCTTCGTCACGAACGACAGCGCGTCGACGGAATCGGCCGAAACGAGCACCTCTCGCTGGGCAATCGGCGCCTTGACGAGGTTGAACACTTCATTCGCGAGGAAGAGCGTCAGCACCTTGTTGAGCGAGCTGTTCCAGATGTAGCTCGCGGTGGTCCTCGAGAAGCGGTTGAATGCGAAGACGCGCTCGAACGTGTCCACCGGGATTCCGGCACTCAGGCGGCGGCCGTGGGTGAGCAGAAAACTGTGGTTGAATTGTCGCGGCCGTTCGAGGGGCAGGCGCAGGTTGCCACGCCGCGCCAAAGATGTGGGCATAGCGATCGAGTCGAACAGCTCGTGACCGGTATACCAGGTCTGCCACGTGGGCGTCGAGTCGTTCACCGCCGCCGTCATCGACTGCCAGATGTCCCACGCGTGCGCGCGAATGGAATCGGTCTGCCCGGCATTGATCCAGCCGTTTATGCGCTGCTCCGACGACGGATAGCTGCCCACCGGCTGCGGATCCACGTACGCGTGCGCCGGCACGTCCTGCCGCGCGAGCGTGATGTCCGGCTTGCGCCCGCGATCGCCCACTGAGCACGCGACCATCGCGCCTGCTGCGATTACGAGAACGAGAGCACGGCGGCGACGGAGACTGCGGCGACGGTGGTGCATAGCGGGAACTCCGGTGGAGTGGACCTACTTGATTCCCAACTGTTTCGCGATCAGCAGAAATTCGGGATCGTTGCCGATGGTGCGTAGCGCCGGCTCGCGCATCAACTGCGAAAGCTGGCCCTCCCCGGCGTCCACGGCGCGGCGTATGTAGCTGAGAGCCCGCGGAGCATCGCCGAGCACGTCGTAGATCTTCGCGATGTAGTGCAGGGGGATCGGGCGTGTCTTCCCCAATACTTCGAGGTCGGCAATCGAGGCCAGCGCAGCGGCACGGTTGCCGACGAGCGCGTGCACGAAGCCCTCGATTGCACGCACGAGCGTGTTGCTGGGTGCCAGCTCGACGGCCCGCTTCGCCTCCGCCACCGCTTCGGCCGCGGCACCGGTCATGGCCAGTGCAATCGCGAGCCAGGTGTGCGGGAAGTAGTACTGCGGCTGCAACGCGATCGCCGCGCGTAGCGGCGCAATGGCGTCAGCGTAGCGGCCCGACTGCACGCTGATAATGCCGGTCACCTGCGCGATGGGTGGCGAAAGCGGGTCGAGTGCGAGCGCTCGCGCGGCTTCGACGGCCGCTTCTGCATTGCGATCCCGGCTCGACAGAAAGAGTGCGTAGAAATAGTGTCCGCTGGAGTAAGCAGGGTCCAGTGCGAGCGCCCGGCGGTATTCGTCGTCGGCCGCCGTCCAGTCGCGGTCGTACAGGAAGTGCACGGTTCCGAGTGACGCGTGCGCCTCAGCGAGTGTCGAATCGAGCGCGAGCGCTTTGAGCGCCGCCGCCTTGCCCATCGCGAAATTCTCGCCCGGCGGCTCGAAGAAGTTGAGCGCTTGCACGATATGCACGTCGGCGATGCCGGCCCAGGCACGCGCGTACTGAGGGTCGCGGTCCACCGCCTGTTGGAACCACGCGGCCGCCTGCTCGAGCGACGCGGGCGTGCGCTGGTTCCACGCGTAGCGCCCGCGCATGTAGAGCTGGTAAGCCTCGACATCGCCTGTCGTGCGCTGCGACAACGTCTGTCCGGCGGCGAGTGAGATTCGCAGCGCCGACACGATCGCACGCGCGATCTCCTCCTGGAGCGCGAACACGTTGGACAGCGTCCGGTCGAATTGCTGGCGCCAAAGCGTACTTCCGTCGGCTACGCTCACCAGTTCGGCCAGGACCTTGACGTGGTCCCCTTCCCGCCTGACGCTGCCCTCGAGGATTGCATCTACTTTGAGCTTCGCCCCGATCTCGGCCACGTCACCGGCGCGATCCTTGAACGCATACGCCGATGCCCGCGCCGCCACGCGCAGGCCGTC